>CABUZF010000259.1 GCA_902495985.1 uncultured Collinsella sp. | reverse complement strand
TTTTCCGGCTTGAGCCTTCCGCCGAAACAGCGCCCCGGCTTGCTCAGATCGATGACATCGCCCTCCTCGCCGCCGTACACCGAGGCGTCGTTCCGCGTCATCTCCGGGGGCGTCTTCCATTGCGCCGGAGGCGACCATGGGGAGAGCAACACATGAATGGGATGCCCCGCCATGGCCATCGCCTCTTTGAGCACCGGAAGAATGTACTGACGATCACGGTCAATCGAGAAGGTCTCCAATTCGGGATCGGCCAGAGGATCCTCAACGGCCTGGTACTCACTGAGCGAGTAATCACAGGAGTCGATGTGTACGCGGACGAACCAAGCGTCCATTCCAGCGGGACCGAACCATTGGGCCAAGGCCTCTTTGCGCGTCGCGGAGTCCATTTTGGAGAGCAGATAGCATGCCGACTCGGTGAGCGAGCAACCATAGCCCTCCATCATCTGGAACGTGTAGTCCGGGTAGATTCCCACCACATTCGATTCGACGATGTGCTCGGTGTTCATCGCCTCGTCCATGACCGAGAGCTCCGTCTGCTCGGTATGGGTTCGCCCGGCGGTCACATCGTAGTGCACAGTGGTCTTGAGCGCCTTCATCATGCCCTCCTTATGTGGCTCTTCTCAAGTTAGTGTGTAAGGGCCGTGCTTCATCATTGCTTGTGTGATAGAGAAATTGAATGAGGAAACACGGCCTGAACCCGAGTTTAGCGTGTTCGACCCCCAACGTTTCCTTGGTTTGGATGAGATGGGTCTTCGTGTGCTCTCGTGGCGGCGTCTTGGCAGGCCGGACGGCCCGGGGTTAAGGCAGATCAGGTGCGAGCCGGACTCGCACGACGCGCGCTGGTGCCCCTCGTGCGGCGCGTATGCCAGGGTGCGTTCGTCGTGGCTGCGCACGCTGGCGCATGTGCCCTACGGCGACGACGCGGTGCATCTGCTGGTGCGCGTGCGCCGCTACGAGTGCGTGCCGTGCTCACGCTCGTGGAGCGATGATCTTGAGGCGGTGGGCGCCGGCAGGGGCGTGTTGAGCGTGCCGGCGGTGATGTGGGCGCTGCGGCGCGTGTGCCTGGACTCGATGACGGTCTCGGCGTGCGCCAGGCTGCTTCATGTGGCATGGGCGGTGGTCGACCGGGCGGTGCGCGAGCGGGGCATGCTGTTGCTCGAGCAGGCCGACCGGTTCTCCTCGGTGCGCGCGATCGGCGTGGACGAGCACGTGTGGCGCCACGGCGCGTTCGGCGACCGGTACGTGACCGTGATCGTCGACCTGACCCCGCGTTGCGACGGCAGGCCGGCAAGACTGCTGGACATGGTGCCGGGCCGTTCCGCCCAGGTGCTTCGCGAATGGATGCAGGCGCGCGGCGGCGAGTTCACAAGACGCGTCGGGGTGGTCGCCATGGACGCGTTCGCCGGCTGGAAGCAGGCCGTCGAATCCGTCGTGCCCCACGCGGTCGAGGTCATCGACCCGTTCCACGTCGTGCAACTGGCCGCCGCCCGCGTCACCAAGGTGCGCTGCCGCCTGCAACGCGACGCCACCGGCAGGCGCGGTGTCAAGGGCGACAGGCTCTACGACTGCAGGCGCGCCCTGCTGACCAGCGACGAATACCTCGGCGCACGCGGCCGTGCCAGACTCATGGCCCTGTTCGCCATCCAGGCCAACCGCGACCTCATGCTCGCCCACGACGCCTACCAAAGGGTCATACACGCCTACCGGTGCGACGACAGGCGACGCGGCGAACGCATGATGCGCGAGCTGATCGACGACCTGACCGGACCGGGGCGCTACAAAGGCTGCCGGGAACTCGCCTCCCTCGGCCGCGTGCTCAAAAGACGCATGCGCGACATCCTCGCCCTCTTCCGCCACCCCCGCTCAAGCAACGGACCCACCGAAGCCATCAACGGCAGGCTCGAGACCCTGCGCGGCAACGCCATGGGCTTCGCCAACACCACCAGCTACATCCAACGATGCCTCATCCACAGCAGCCAACTCAAAGACATCCTTACACACTAACCTGAGAAGAGCCGCTTTTATCGAGGATGCCGATTAGCTGCCGCTATCTGCTGCAGGCCATCTGCTACGGGCCAAACTAACCCTTACGGGCTAAGATTCCCCTTACAGGCTAGGATTTCCTGTTACGGGCCATCCCCCAAATCCGCTACGTCCCCAAATCTGTTACGGGCTACCCTAATCTGTTACGGGCTACCCTAATCTGTTACGGGATGTTTTCTTTCTTTAGAAATGAATTTCAAATTACACAAAATCCAACAAACTAAGGTCTTCTGTCTCATCAAATGAACACAAATCATATGATTGCAAACATTTTCGCACAACTCTACTCGGGCCGTGGCATCCCGTAAGAAATAATGACATCCCGTAAGGCACATCTTGACCCGTAAGGGGAATTGTAGCCCGTAAGCTACGCGGAGATCTCGGTGAGCACCGGGGTCTCGGTGCTCGTCTTGATCTGCTTGAAGCCGAGCAGCGCAATCGCCAGCGACACGAACGCAAGCGCCGTCACCACTGCAAAACCGCCGTGGGAACCGGCGCGGTCGATGAATACGCCGGCGACCGCCGAACCGGCCG
>CABUZF010000258.1 GCA_902495985.1 uncultured Collinsella sp. | reverse complement strand
TGGTCGAGGCCGCCTGGTTCCACCTCTTTGGCCTGATGTAAGCGGTCGAGCGCCCCGGCTGTAAGCAGCCAAGCGCTTGAACTTCGAGTGGTCGAGCGCTCCATTTGTGAGCGCCGCGGCCCCATTACGTTACCCCGTCCGGCGGCACCCCGTCGCCGGACACTCTCCCGAAAGGAGTACGCCATGTCCACTACCGATGCTTCCCAGATCCACGACCTGCGTTCCGCGCTCGACTTTTTGCGTGAGATGCCGGGCCAGCTGCTCGAGACCGACACCCAGGTCGATCCCGATGCCGAGGTCTCGGGCGTCTACCGTCACGTCGGTGCTGGCGGCACCGTCATGCGCCCGACCAAAGAGGGTCCGGCGATGGTCTTCAACAACGTCAAGGGCTTTGACGACGCCAAGGTCTGCATCGGTATGCTTGCCAGCCGCAAGCGCGTTGCCGCCCTGCTCGACCTGGACGAGGAGCACCTGGGCCTCGAGATCGGCAAGCGCTTCGAGAACCTGATCGCCCCCGAGCAGATCGCCGAGGGCAAGCACGTCGACTGCCAGGAGGTCGTGTACAAGGCGACCGACGAGGGCTTTGACCTGCGCAAGATCGTTCCCGCTCCCACCAACACGCCCGTTGACGGCGGCCCCTACATCACCATGGGCCTCGCCTATGGCACGAGCCCCGATGGCACCCAGTCCGACGTAACCATCCACCGCTTCTCCTGCGTCGACAAGGACAAGCTCGCCATGTGGATCACCCCGGGCAGCCGTCACCTGGGTGCGTTCTTTGACGAGTACTGCCAGCGCGACGAGGATATGCCCATCTCCATCTCCATCGGTCTGGACCCCGCCGTGTACATGTGCTGCGGCTTCGAGGCTCCCACCACGCCGCTCGGCTTCAACGAGCTGCAGATCGCCGGCGCCCTGCGCGGCCGCGCCGTCGAGCTTGCCGACTGCGTCACCGTTCCGCAGAAGTGCATTGCCAATGCCGAGTACGTGCTCGAGGGCTACCTCATGCACGACGAGACTATCAACGAGGACGTTAACGGCCATGGCTACGCCATGCCCGAGTTCCCCGGCTACACCGGCGGCGCCAAGGTCTGCCCGGTGATCAAGATCACCGCCGTCACCACGCGCGTCAACCCCATTATGGAGAGCTGCATCGGCCCTTCGCACGAGCACGTGTCCATGGCCGGTATCCCCACCGAGGCCTCCATCTACAAGATGGTCGAGACCGCTATCCCGGGCCGCCTGCTCAACGTTCACGCCGCTCCCTGCGGTGGCGGCAAGTTCGTTGCCATCATGCAGTTCAAGAAGTCGAGCAAAAATGACGAGGGCCGTCAGCGCAACGCCGCCATGCTCGCCTTCTCGGCGTTCTCCGAGCTCAAGCACGTCATCCTTGTCGACGAGGATGTCGACATCTTCGATATGAGCGACGTGATGTGGGCCATGACCACGCGCTTCCAGGCCGACGTGGACCTCATCACCATCCCCGGTTGCCACTGCCACGTGCTCGATCCGTCCAACGACCCCGCGTTCGATCCTTCGATTCGCGAGCACGGTATCGCCTGCAAGGCCATCTTCGACTGCACGGTTCCGTTTAACCTCAAGAAGAACTTCATCCGCTCGCAGTTCATGGAGATCGACAAGGACAAGTGGGCCGCCGAGCTCGCCTTCTAGTAAGTAGCCCTATCAAGTAGTTAAGGAGTTGTCATGCCTGAGTCTTCTGTTCGTCCCCGTCGCATTGTCGTTGGCGTGTCTGGCGCCAGCGGTGCGGCACTGGGCCTTGAATGCCTCAAATGCCTGCGCCAGGCCGGCGCTGAGTCGGCGCTTGTCGTCACGCGCGGGGGAGAGATCACCATCGAGCAGGAGCTCGGCATGACGCTCGACGAGTTTGCGCGCTATGCCGATGTGGTCTACGACAACAAGAACATTGGCGCTGCCATCGCAAGCGGCACCTATTCGGTCGACGGCATGATCGTGGCTCCCTGCTCCATGAAGACGCTCGCCGGCATCGCGAGCGGCTACAGCGAAAACCTGTTGCTGCGTGCGGCCGATGTGCAGATGAAAGAGCAGCGCCGTCTGGTGCTTATGGTGCGCGAGACGCCCTTCAGTGCGATTCATGTCGACAACATGGCACGCCTGGCGCGCGTGCCGGGCGTCATGCTCATGCCGCCCATGCTCACGTTTTACAACGGCCCCGTCACGCTCGATGAGGCGGTGCATCACATCGCCGCCAAGGCACTCGAGGCCGTCGGCGTGTCGTGCGCCAACTATAAGCGCTGGTCATAGGCATCTTTAGGGTAGGATACGAGTAGTGTTTGAGCCCGCTGCCCCTGTGGGCGGCGGGCTTTTCGTGTCAAAGGGTGTGTCGGGAGGACCTATGCAGACGGGTATGTATGCGATTAGCGAGATGGCGAGCTTGTTTAATGTTTCGCGCCAAACGCTCATCTACTACGACAAGATCGGTCTGTTTAAACCCGCCGTGGTTAACGAAAAAGGCTACCGTTTCTATTCGCCCACGCAGATCCCGCTCATGCGTCTGATCTGCATGCTGCGCGACTTGGGACTGGAACTCGATGAGATCGATCGC
>CABUZF010000257.1 GCA_902495985.1 uncultured Collinsella sp. | reverse complement strand
TGGCACGGTCAGTTGCCTGCGGTTATTTGTACCCAAAGATGGTGGGTTTATGGGGTTGGATTGCGGGCGTGCGCGATATCGTCATAGACGGCTGCCGTCTTTGCCTCTGCTCGGAAACCCTTTCCAGCTTTATTGCAACGGAGTACAATGGGTAACGTTTAAGTTCAACTTGAAGTTTTAGTTGCGGCACCGGGCTTCGGCCGCAATGCAAGGAGAGGCGTACCATGGCGATCTATGTGACATCTGATGCTCACGGGCACGTGCGTGCGCTTGACGAGGCCCTGTCTAAGATCTCGTTGACTTCCGACGACACGCTGTACGTGCTGGGCGACATGATCGATCGCGGGCCCGATCCGGTCGGCGTTATTAAGCTCGTGCGCTCGCTGCCCAACGCCCGCGTGCTCAAGGGTAATCACGAGCAGATCATGCTCGATGCCATCGTTGGCCAGGATCCGCTCGATGCCGAGACCTGGGATATCAACGGTGGCTGGACGACGCGCGAGCAGCTCAACGACATGGAATATGAGGCATACGAGGAACTCGTGCGATGGATGGCCGCGCTGCCGCTCTACGCGGTGGTCGAGACCGAGGAGCGCCCGTATCTGCTGGTACATGCTGGAATCGAGATGAAGGCGGCGCGCGCGTTTTTGCTTGAGCATGGCGTCGATTGTGCCGATGGCGTCGGAGCGGTGGATGCCGATCGCGAGCTGCTGCAGCAGATGCTCGCGGTGCAGTCGTCTGATGACCTGCTATGGATTCGTCACGGCTATTGGGATGTGCCGACCGGGCTGCTTTCTGCCGAGGGCAAGGGCCCGGTCGTGGTGAGCGGCCACACGCCCACGGTATCGCTTGGGCGCTATTGCGAGGTCGGTGGTCTGGCGGGGCTCGATGAGGAATCGGGACGCGGGCAGATCGTGCGCTTGGGCGGCGAGGACACTGCCGGTGTGCCCGATCGCATCGACATCGACTGCGCCGCCGCCACCGGCTCCGAGTTCGGCCGCGTGGGCATCCTGCGCCTGGACGACGGGGCGGAGTTCTACGCGAACATCAACCCGGGCGAATAATCGGTGCAAGGGGTAGCTAATTTGGGATGGGGCTTTTTTTGACTACTTTTGCCCTTCTGCCCGCTAATTGATTTCCCTGGGACGGGGATTAAATAATCATTTGGCTGCCCGCTGGCTAAGTGAGTAGACTTTTTTGGAAATGCCGAGCACCCAACTTATTTTCCTCAATAAAACCGCAGGTCAAAGACTTGTGCTCTGTCGGTGTGGTCGGGGATTCGGTAAAAGTCTACTCACTTAGTTTTGCGTGATGCATATTGTTCGCAATGTGACCCCAGCCGGGGTGATTCCACCGCAAATTAGCTGCTCCCATCGCCGCAATTAGGCGCCGTACGGATTCCGGTCCCTCTCTATGCGTTGGCGGATGTGGGCGTACTCGATAACCAACAGTACCAGCAGCAGGGCCATGATGGCTAGGTAGCTTACGACGGCGCCCATCAGGCCGAGCAGATTGATTAGAATCACCGGCAGTACCACGCTCGCGGCAAAACAAATCAGGTAGACTTTGGTGACGTCGCCGGCGTGGCGCAGCACCGTGATGATGGCGTAGATAAAGTCGATGGCCGCGGTGACGCCGCCGGCGACGACCATCAGCAGCGCCAGCGTACGGTAGCGTTCAAAGCTGAGACCGTACATAAAGCTCATGAGGGGAATACCGGGACCTGCCATAAATGCGGCGCACACGCCGGTGATGACCACGATCAGCGCCATAACGGCAACAATAATCAGGTCAAAGCGACGACGCTTGCGAGGATTAGCCCAAATGCTCGACAAGCGCAGGAGCTGCGGTTTATAGACAAATCCAATGCTCAACAGAATAGCCTGAGCTGGAAAAAAGAGGGCATTAAAGTACAGCTGGTATTTGTAGGCCAGTGTGCCTTCCATCACAAACTTGGGCATGCTCTCGATAAGGTTGAACAGGAATAGCGCGCCAAAGAGTGGAGCGCACTGGACAAACAGGTGGCCGACCTCGCGCAGGCTCACGCGGCGCGATTTTTCGGTCTCGAGCAGGGCAAGCGGCGCGGTGACCAGCACGAGCGAGGCGATCGCGGTGACGCCCATGGCCATGGCCGCGATGGGCATGCTGCGCGTGAGGAGCAGCGCCACGCTGAAGACCGCGATGACGCCGACGGAGCGCAGCGTTTGGCTCATGCCAGCCAAGTAGAGCTTGTCGGCCTGCTGCAGGCGGCCTTCGTACACGTCGGCGACGCCGTCGATGACCTTATACAGGTAGACGCCCAGGCCGATCGTCGCCATCTGCGCGTCATAGCCGCGGGCGCTGCTGTACATGAGGCCGCAGCCTAGGGCGAGCGCTCCGCAAAGCCAGCGGTTGAGCTGGTAGGAGGCAAAGGACGTCGTTTCGTCGATGTCCGAGACCTGAAAATTGCGCACGCCATAGTTGCACGCGATCATGATGAGCGTGCCGGTGACAAAGGCGATGGAGAATTTGCCTGCTTCTTCTGCTCCCACGAGCTGCGTAGACACGATGGTGAGCAGCGGAAACGCCAAGCCCCACACGGCGG
>CABUZF010000256.1 GCA_902495985.1 uncultured Collinsella sp. | reverse complement strand
CGACGGCACCAAGGCCGGCTTTGACCTGGCGCTCACCCGCGCCGTGGCGCGCGCGGTGCCGATTCCCGTCATCGCGAGCGGCGGCGTGGGCACGCTCGAGCATTTTGCCGAGGGCGTGATCGAGGGCGAGGCCGATGCCGTGCTGGCGGCCAGCGTCTTTCACTTTGGAACCTTCAGCGTCCGCCAGGTGAAGGAATACATGGCGTCGCAGGGAATTCCCGTGAGATTGGATTTCTAAATGGAACAGGTGACAACCGCGTCTGATCTTACGTACGACGCCAAAGGATTGATTCCTTGCGTGGTTCAGCAGTATGACACCGGTGAGGTGCTTATGGTTGCTTGGATGAACGAGGAGTCGGTGGGGCTGACGCTCAAGACCGGTACCACGTGGTTTTGGAGCCGCAGCCGACAGGAGCTCTGGAACAAGGGCGCGACGAGCGGCAACATGCAGGAGGTCAAGGAGCTCTGGGCCGACTGCGATAGCGATACGCTGCTGGTCAAGGTCGACTCGCCGGGTCCGGCCTGCCATACCGGCAACCGTACCTGCTTCTTTAAGAAACTTGCGTAGGGCGGGCGCTCGACTAGACGCTTGGCCAACCAGAAAGGATTGAACCATGGGTGTGCGCACTGCGAATGTTCAGGATGGAAATATCGGCGAGACGCTGACGGGACTGGCCGAGGTGATTCACGGTCGTCGTGATGCATCGCCGCAGGAGAGCTATACCGCGCGTCTGTTGACCGACGTCGAGGACGAGCTGCTCAAGAAGCTTGCCGAGGAGTCGAGCGAGGTGATCATGGCCTGCAAGGATAACGACCACGATCACATTCGCTACGAGGCCGGCGACCTGGTCTACCACCTGCTCGTGACGCTCGAGCGCTACGGTATCACCCTCGACGAGCTGGCCGGCGAACTCAACGCCCGCCGCCACTAGTCATTGGGGACGTTCTTAAACGACCAGTTAGGCGAGGGACGTGGACTCCCATTCTCCGGTGAGGTGGGGGATGTCGAAGGTTCGATAACCGCAGTCGTAGGCGTGGGCCTGGGCTTCACGGATGTTCCAGCAGATGTCGCAGGCGCGGTGTGCGTCCGAGCCAAAAGTGATCGGCACCTCGGCGTGGGCAAAGCAACGCAGCAATCCGGTCGCGGGATAGTAGTCGTCGAGGCCCTTGCGTGGTGCGGCGGTCGAGACCTCAATGCGGCGACCCGTATCGTGCGCGCACTCGGCCATCTGCTGCCAAAACGGTGCGGGGTCAAAGTCGGGCGCAAAGCCTTCCTTCGAAAAGCGCATGACCAGGTCGGGATGGGCCATCACGTCAAAGTTGAGCGAGCTCTCGCAAGCGCGGCACCAGTCGTCGACGTAGCGCTCCCACACGCCGTGCACGCCTAAGTTTTCCCAAACATGCAGGTTGGTGTCGTCGTCGATCCAACCGCAAAGGGAATCGGGCGTATCGGGACGAGCGACGTCCTCCGTCCTCGCCGTGCCCGCAGCGCCTGCCGCAATATCGCCCGGGTTGCCAATCCAATGCACACTGCCCAGGCGCACGACGGCGCCCTGGGACCAGCGCTCGACCAAAGGCTCGCAGCCCTCGTACCAATCGCATTCAAAGCCATAGATAAGCTCGAGCTCCGGCGCGGTCTGCGCGGCGAGCTTGCGGGCGTCCTCAAATGCCAGGCGATGTGCCGGCAGATCGCCCTCGACAACCTGTACCTCGCAATTGAAATCCATGCTGGCGGGCAGGGTAAGGTGGTCGGTTGAGACCATGACGCGGCAGCCGGCGGCGGCAGCAGCGCGGACGCTGTCCTCAAACGAGGCGTGCCCGTCCGAGAACGAGGTATGAGTATGGCAATCGACCAGCGGGCAAGCAGACATGGCGGCTCCTTTGCGTCAAGCGAATCCGCTCCATTGTAGCGGCGCGGCCCTCAATGCGACGAGCGCGGTGGAGTGTCGGTTTCTTGCGGACAGGGAAAATCGCGCTCATCGCGCTCCGCCACATCCACGCCGCCCGCGATGTGTTAGCGTTTGGGTGAACAAAACGAGCCCGTGCGGAAAGGAGCCGGACCGTATGCCATGCGATAGCAAATCTCCGCTGTCCCGCGAGACCGATGCGCCCGAGACCATCGTCAAGCTGGAATGCGATATCGACGACGCATCGCCCGAGGTGCTCGCCTACGCCGCCGGCCGCCTGCGCGAGGCCGGTGCGCGCGAGGTGCATTGGCTGCCCCTCTATTGCAAGAAGGGCCGTCCCGGCTGGCAGCTGCAGGTAATCTGTACCCACGAGGATATCGAGCGCCTGCAGACGATTATCTTTTTGGAAACCACGACCAATGGCATCCGCCGCCAGGTTATGGAGCGCGTTTGCCTACCACGCCGCTTTGAGCGCGTAACGACGCCATGGGGCGAGGTATCCGTCAAAGTAGCCACCCTGCCCGACGGCAGTGAGCGTGCGGCGCCCGAGTACGAGGACTGCTCCCGCCTCGCTCGCGAGCATAACGTGCCGCTCCAGCGCGTGATGCAGACGGCCCAGAGCGCGGCACTGCGATTTGAATAGCGCGGCCGGCGACATCCAGCGCCCAGCCACATCAAT
>CABUZF010000255.1 GCA_902495985.1 uncultured Collinsella sp. | reverse complement strand
GCCTACAGTGCTACCTCGGCGGACGCGAACGCTTCTGCCGACAATTCGTACGTTGATGAAGCCATGGCCGCGGACGAGGAGGCCGTTGCCGCCCGCCGTGCCGCCGAAAGCTCACTGTGGGGCGCTCCTGCCCAGCAGCAGGCGGCCGAGGCTGCGCCGTACAATGCAAACCTCGCCAGCATGCCTATCATCTCCGGTGCCGCGGACATCGATCTCGATGACCTCGATGAGCCTGCAGCCATCACCGCATCGATTGATGCCCAAGATCGCATCGACACCGGCGACCTTCCGGACGCCTCGCTCGAGGTCGATGTCCCCATGGCCGATTATTCGGGCCACGAGGACATGTGGGCCGCCGCCACCGCGATTCTGGATGAGATTGACGAGCCCGCTCCTGTTGTAGCGCCCGCTCCCGTCGCTGCCCCTCAGTCTGCTGCCCCCGCCTATGTCGGCCGTCACAGCGCTGTGCTCCCCGAGGATACCGCCCGTATCTCGCGCGAGAGCATCGAGCGGGCCGAGGCTATTGCCGCCGGCATTATGGAAAATCGTCGTCACGAGCGCGTCAATCAGATCCTCGAGGAAGAGATCGAGCGCCTGCAGTCCTCTACCGCCAAGCGTACGGGCCGTGCCTATCTGAGCGTTATCGAGGGCGGTACCGCCAGCTTTGCGCCGCTCCGCGCGGAGGCATAACTTCTGCATGGTTAAGATCAATCGAAAATGGGCGGTCGTGACCTGCCTGATGGCGCTCTTGATCTGGGGCAATTCGCTGGTTCCCGGCTCGGGGTCGGGCTCGCTGAGTCTAACGGTCATGGAAACTATCCGCGGTTTCCTGCACGGCGTGGGACTTCCATATGCATGGGTGACCAACTTTGTTGTTCGCAAGTGCGCGCATTTTACCGAGTATATGGTGCTCGGCATCCTGGCAACGCACGCCTTTGATCTTGAGGGCCGGCGCACCTTTGACGTGCTGCTGCCCACGGCGGTGTTCCTGCTGCTGATTCCCTCGATCGACGAGACGATTCAGCTCTTTGTGCCGGGACGCGCCGGCATGATCACCGATGTGATGATCGACTGCTGTGGAGCGGCAACGGGCGTTGTGCTCCGATATCTCTTACGGTCGCTGATGTGCGCCAAAAAGGCCGCCTAGGACGTATTGTTTGTCCTAGGCGGCCTTTTTTATTTGAGGGCTTATATGGGGCGTGGTGGCGTCGTTCCGTAGGTTGGATTTGCCGAGCGCGCCACGCCCTGTGGGTGCGTCTGCTACTGAAGCGCCTGTGCGCCCAGGGCCAGGCAGCCCATAATGCCCTGCTTGCCCTCGAGGCTGTTGTTGACGATGTAGTTATCGATGTCGTTGACCTCGGGCGTGACGATATAGCCGTTGAGCATTTCGGCGCACTTCTTGCGCGCGAGCGGCACGATGGGGGTGTGGTCGGCCACGCCGCCGCCGATGATGATCTTTTGCGGCGCGTAGCACAGCGTGTAGGTCATGAGCGCCTGTGCCAGATAGCCGGCGAGCAGGTCCATGGCCTCCGGGTCATCGGCCATGTCTCCGGCGCTCTTGCCATCCCAGCGCTTTTTAACGCCGGGGCCGGCGATGAGGCCCTCGAGACAGTTGTCGTGGAAGGGGCAGGCGCTGTGCTCGCCAATGGTGTCGCGCGGGTCGCGCGTGACCAGGATGTGGCCGGCCTCGGGATGCATCATGCCGTGCACGAGCTTACCGCCCGAGAGCACGCCGGCGCCTACGCCGGTGCCGATGGTCAGATACACAACGTCAGTGAGGCCCTGGGCGCAACCAAAGGTGACCTCGCCCAGGCATGCGACGTTGACGTCGGTGTCGTAGCCGCAGGGGATATTGAGCTCGTTTTGGATAGTGCCCAGCAGGTCAAAGTAGCGCCATGCCGTTTTGGGCGTCTCCAGGATCTTGCCGTATTGGGGCGAGGCAGGGTTGACTGCGGTGGGGCCAAAGGCGCCGATGCCCAGCGCGGCGATGCCCTTGTCGGCAAACCACGCGTTGACGGCCTCAACGGTCTCCTGCGGGGTCGTGGTCGCGATCTGCTCGCGCTCTAGGACCGTACCGTCCGCATAGCCCGTGGCGCAGACCATCTTGGTGCCACCGGCCTCGAGCGCTCCGATAAGCTGCTGCTCTGCCATAGTATTCCTCTCTCTGGGACGAGTTGCTCCGTGACTAAAGTATAGAGCTCTAAACCATTTAAGAAAGCGCTATAGAAAGAAGCCTCGCAACGCGGCGGGCGGTGCGAGGCTTCTTTGGTTGCTTTAGTTGCCGGGCCGTCCTTACCCGCGCGGCTTGATTTTATCACGTAGCGACTTGAGGTTCTCCAGCGCCGCGTTAAGCGTCTCGTCTCGCTTGGCAAAGTGGAAACGAATCAGATGGTTGACGGGCTCGCGGAAGAAGCTCGAGCCGGGCACGGCGCCCACGCCCACCTTTGAGGCCAGGTCCTCGCAGAACTCGAGGTCGCTGTCGTAGCCAAACTCTGAGATATCCATCATCACGTAGTAGGCGCCCTGCGGCATGTTATGCTCAAGACCGATGCTGTCGAGTCCCTGGCAGAACAGGTCGCGTTTGGCGGTAT
>CABUZF010000254.1 GCA_902495985.1 uncultured Collinsella sp. | reverse complement strand
TTTTGAGACATGACCCAAAAATCTACCGAGCAGTCGCTACTTTTTGAGCGCGGCCAAGGTGGGATCGGCCGGCGCGGGAGCCTCCAGGTCAGAGACCTTCACAATGCCGTTCTCGTCGGAGAAGGCACGGTAAATGGTCCGAATCGCCAGGTCGAAGTCTTTCTCCTCGACACCGATAATGATGTTGATCTCGTCGCAGCTCTGCGAAATCATGCGCACGCTCACGCCGGCCTGGCCAAGCATGCCAAACAGGTGGCCCGAGATACCCGCGCGGCCTCGCAGGTTACGGCCGACGGTCGCGATGAGCGCCAAGCCCTCGACAACCTCGATCTCGAGCGGTTCGACCTCCTGCTGGATGTCGCCCACGAGTGAGTACAGCGAATCGTGCACATCCTGCTCCTGCACCACGGCGCCAAAGCGGTCGACGCCGGTGGGCATATGCTCGACGGAAACGTCATAGCGCTCGAAGACCGAAAGCGCACGGCGCATAAAGCCAACGCGGGGCTTGGTGCGGTCGCGGGCCACGTTGATGGCGACAAAGCCGCGCTTGCCGGTCACGCCGGTAATGATGGGCTCCGCCTCGCCCTCATCAGCCGTCTCGCTAATGATAGTGCCGGGGTCCTGCGGCGCATTGGTGTTCTTGATGACCAGCGGAATACCAGCCTCGCGCACGGGGAACACAGCTTCCTCGTGCAGAACGCTCGCACCCATGTACGAAAGCTCGCGCAGCTCCTCGTAGGTAACGCGCGCAATGGGCTGAGCCTCGGGAACAATGCGAGGATCGGCAGAATAGAAGCCAGAAACGTCGGTCCAGTTCTCGTACAGGTCGGCGCCCAGGCACTTGGCCAGGATTGAGCCGGAAATATCGCCGCCGCCACGGTCGAGCAGCTTGATCTGGCCCTCACGCGTCGCGCCGTAGAAACCGGGCATAACAAAGCCGCCCTGCTGGCCGTACTCCTGCACCAGCTCGGAGGTGCGATTCATGCTGAGCGTACCGTCGTGATGGAACGCCACAACCGTCGCGGCGTCCAAGAACGGTAGGCCCAGGTACTCGGCCATCAGGCGGGCGGTAAAGTACTCGCCACGGCTCACAAGCTCCTCGGTGGAGTAGCCGCCCGAGCGGGCGCGCTCGGCAAAGGCCGCGAACTCCTCACGGATGGGATAGGTGAGCTCCAGCTCGTCAGCGATATCAAAATAGCGCTGGCCAATGTCCTCAAGCAGCTCCTCACACGACACGTGGTACTTAACGTGCGCGTTAACCAGATAGAGCAGGTCGGTCACCTTGGTGTCACCCTTAAAACGGCGACCGCAGGCGGAAACCACCACAAAACGGCGAGCCGGGTCGGCATCGACGATGGCCTTGATCTTCTTGAAGTGTTCGGCGTCGGCGACCGACGAGCCGCCAAACTTGGCAATCTTAATCATGGGCTGGAGGTTACCTTTCTAAAAAGCCTCTGCGAACCTATTTTGCACGCTCTGATACCATGGTTTCACCGATTGGGACCAAGGCATCCGAGGAGCAGTGTTATATGGGAACTTATCATAGTACACGAGGACGCACTTTATCGTGCTCAAGTAAGGTGGCAATCCGTACCGGCATCGCTCCCGACGGGGGTTTGTTTGTCTCGGACGAGCTCGGCTCCCAGCAGGTCGATATCAGCTCGCTTGCAGATAAATCGTACTTTGAAATCGCTCAAGATGTGTTGGGAATGTTACTGAATGATTACACGGCCGAAGAAATTTCGGCGTGTGTCGACGAGGCATACCGAGGCACGTTCGCGAGTGAAGAGGTCACGCCGCTCGTCAAACTCGACGTAGCGCCGGACCCCGACGCTCCTCAAACCTATGTGATGGAGCTCTTTGGCGGCCCCACGAGTGCCTTTAAGGACGTCGCCCTGCAGATGCTCCCCCGCCTGATGGCCCGCACTTCCGCCAAGGACGGCGGCGCCGAGCGCATCATGATTGTCACCGCCACGTCGGGCGACACCGGCAAGGCCGCACTCGCCGGTTTTGCCAACGCTCCGGGCACGGGTATTACCGTCTTTTATCCCGAAGGCAAAGTCAGCCGCGTCCAGAACCTGCAGATGTCCACGCAAGAGGGCGACAACGTCGCCGTCTGCGGCATCCGCGGCAACTTCGATGATGCCCAGAGCGCCGTCAAGCGCATCTTTGCCGATAAGGAGCTTGCCGAGCGTCTTGAGTCCGCCGGCACGGTGCTTTCAAGCGCCAACTCGATCAACGTCGGTCGCCTGGTGCCGCAGGTCGTCTACTACTTTGCCGCCTATGCGCAGCTGCTGCGCGCCGGCGCCATCGAGGCCGGCGACTCCGTGGAGTTCTGCGTACCGACCGGCAACTTTGGCGATATCCTGGCCGGCTACTATGCCAAGTGCATGGGTCTGCCCGTCGCCAAGCTCATCGTCGCGAGCGACAAGAACAACGTGCTCGCTGACTTCCTGACCACCGGCGTCTACGACCGCAACCGTCCGTTCTTCACGACCATCTCGCCGTCGATGGACATCCTCATCAGCTCTAACCTGGAGCGCATGCTGTACTTCCTGTCCGATTGCGACTGCGAACTCGTTGCCGGCCTTATGGAGCAGCTGG
>CABUZF010000253.1 GCA_902495985.1 uncultured Collinsella sp. | reverse complement strand
GCTGGCCGGAGAGATCGGCATAGATGTCATCGATACCCAGGCGGCGCTCGATCTTCTTAAGACCGCGCTCGGTGGCGGCGATGGTGTGCTTGGCCTCGTCCATGACGTAGTCGCCCGTGGGTTCAACGTCCTCGGTGGCGGTGAGCATGTCGTGCGACACGTCCTCACCGCGCTCCAGGCCGCGCACGGCGCGCGCGAAGTCCTTGTAGGTGCTGGCGGACTTAGTGCCGGCGCCCGAGATAATGAGCGGCGTCCTGGCCTCATCGATCAGGATGGAGTCGACCTCGTCGACGATGGCGTAGTTGTGACCGCGCTGCACGCGCTGCTCGGGACGGGTGACCATGTTGTCGCGCAGGTAGTCGAAACCGAACTCGGAGTTGGTGCCATAGGTGACGTCTGCCTGGTAGGCCGGACGCTTGAGCTCGAGCGGCATGTTGTTCTGGAGCAGACCGACGGTCATGCCCAGGTACTTGTAGATGCGGCCCATCCACTCGGAGTCGCGCTTTGCCAGGTAATCGTTGACGGTAACGACATGCACGCCCTTGCCGGCGATAGCGTTGAGGTAGCCGGACAAGGTGGAGACGAGCGTCTTACCCTCGCCGGTCTTCATCTCGGCAATATGACCCTCATGAAGCGCCATGGCGCCGATGAGCTGTACGTCAAAGTGGCGCATGCCCGTGATGCGCTTGGAAGCCTCGCGCACGGTGGCAAAGGCCTCGGGAAGCATGTCGTCGAGCGACTCGCCGTTGGCGTAACGCTCGCGAAACTTATCGGTCTGGGCGCGGAGTTCCTCCTCGGTCATCTTCTCAAACTGGGGCTCAAGACCGTTGATCTGGTCGACGATCTTGTAGTAGCGCTTAAGGTCCTTATCGGATCCAAAGGACAGCAGCTTTGACATGAATCCCATGTGGTTTTCCTTTTTGGCCATCGCCCACGCCGTGCAGCTGCGGGCGAGTTAAACACAGATGATTGTACTTTAGCCAAACAAGGCGCGGCCTATACGGTCGAGCTCGACCGCCACGTAATAACTACGACCAACCTGCCACAATGGGACAGGTTAATTTTGGAGGGTTTATCTGGGCAAACGCCGCCTCTCCGCCATTTGATGCCATGGGGACAGGTTAGTTTGCACTAATCAAAAAGAAAAGGGCCGCGCACCCAGATGGATACGCGGCCCTTTAGCCATGAATGCGAGTGTTTGCTCGGCGAGCTATTTACTCAGCAGCCTCGGTGGTCTCGGCCTCGGCAGCGGCTTCCTCGACGGGAGCCTCGGCAGCCTGCTTGGCAGCCTCCTCGGCGAACTTAGCGGCACGCTTAGCCTTCTCGGCAGCCTTAGCCTCAGCGGCGGCCTTGCGAGCGGCCTCGGCCTCAGCAGCCTTGGCGGCCTTGGCGGCCTTGGCCTCCTCAGCCTTCTTGAGCTGGGCGGCAGCGGCGCCACCGAACTTGTCGGCGAAGCGCTGGACGCGTCCACCGGTGTCGACGAACTTCTGCTGGCCGGTGTAGAACGGGTGGCACTCGTTGCAAAGCTCGACCTTCATCTCGGACACGGTAGCGTGCGTCTTGAAGGTGTTGCCGCAGGAGCACGTCACCGTGCACTCGACATACTGGGGATGGATACCCTGCTTCATGGTAGGACTCCTTATTGGTCAGGCGCTGGTTACCGATCAGCGCATAAGGCGTCTTGGTTTCCGACCAAGACAACAAACTCGGCTATGGTACCACGGCGCCGCGTGTCCCACAAAAGGTTCACGGTCTTTTCGGAACGACACGAATCTGACCCATCGAAACACATCTCCACCGTTCCTTCAACTGGGAAAATGCCGTCCCCGGGGCCTGAGAAGGGCCCCGGGGACGTTCGACTGACTGCGGGAACGGCCTTTCCGCTCAATGTGTTCGGCTGAGATCGGAAATCAACCAAACTGAACTAGGTTCAGTTGACATGGTTAAAAACGAGGGGCGACGCTTTTGCGTCACCCCTCGTCCCGGCCGGGTTGCTTTAGTTGTACACACGGTAGTTACACTTGAACTGGGTTATGTGTCCATAGTTGGGGCCGTACCAACCCGATGTATAGCTGATTACTTCTGGGCCTAGATATTCGTATCTCTTGTTGTAGCGAAGCTCACGGTAGGTCGTGTCGTACTCTGCTACGTAAAACGCGTCTCCAGAGAAGGCTTTGTACCGGTCCTTAACCGTCGAGCTCATGTACAGAGGTTCGACATCGCCTTTCTCCCCGTTGAGCGCATAGACGGGTGCCGCGATTCCGCATAAAGCCGTTGCCACGAGGATGGCGTAGACAGCCATGCGCGACGCATTGGACTTCAGCTGTTCAAATAGTTTCATGTCATTCACCTCCTTCGTATGTATCGAGGTATTCCTGCTTGAGCGTCTGCGAGGACGACTCGATCTTTTCCACGAGCGAGCCGGCCTCGATGAAGTAGAACGAGTCGGTGAGGTCTGCCAGGTCGTCGAGCAGATGGCTTGAGATGAGCACGCTGCGTCCCCGCGCCACCTCGCTGCGCATCGCGTCGCAGGAGGTTTTCCGTTTTCCCGGATCGAGGCCGTTCAGCGGTTCATCGAGGATGAGGTACGGGCAATCGGTCGCTATCGCCATGGCAAGCTTTACCTGCTG
>CABUZF010000252.1 GCA_902495985.1 uncultured Collinsella sp. | reverse complement strand
CCCTGCGTAAGACGGCTGCGAAGGGCCTCGTAGCTAAAGACGCCGCGACGGCGATCTTCGATGGAAGTGGGCGTGCCGCCCATGATCATGCCCAAGTACTGCGCCTTGCCCTGGAGCGTGTCGTTGTACATGGTGAGGATTTTCTCGTAGTTGTACTGGCGCGTGATGGCGTTGGGAATCTTGTACAGGTTTACGAGTTCGTCGATGAGCACCAGCATGCCCTTGTAGCCGCTGCAGACCAAAAAGCGTGCGATGAGTTTGACGTAGTCGTACCAGTCGTCATCGCTGATGATGGTCGAGGAGCCCAGCTCGGCGCGCGCCTCGCTCTTGGTTCGGTACTCGCCTCGGATCCACTTGGTCACGCGGCTCATGGTCTCCTCGTCGCCCTCGGAAACGGCCGCGCGATAGCGACGGAGCATGCGGGCAAAGTCGAAGCCATGGACCATTTCCTCGAGCGGAGCGAGTTGGGCATTGATAGCCGACTCATCGGCGTCCGCGCACGAGGCGACCCAGCGATCCAGGATAAGGTTGAGCGCGCCGCCTTCGGGGCGCGTCTTGGTCGATATATTGCGGATGAGCTCACGGTAGGTGGCAAGGCCCTGTCCCTGGCCGCCCTGCAGGCGGCGCTCAGGGGATAGGTCGGCATCGGCGACGACGAATCCCTCACCCATGGCGTGCGTGCGGATGGTCTGGAGCAAAAAGCTCTTGCCGGCGCCGTAACGACCGACCAGAAAGCGGAAGCTCGCGCCACCGTCGGCGATGAGACTCAGATCGGTGAGCAGGGCGCGAATCTCGACCTCGCGTCCCACGGTGATATAGGGAAGGCCGATGCGCGGGACCACGCCGCCCTTGAGCGAGTTTAGGATAACGGCAGCGACGCGTTTGGGTACGCGGGGCGCTGCGGATGTGGTATCACTCATGGTCTAGGTATCCTCTCACGTCTGCTTCGTAATCCTCGATAATCTGCGGCCCTGCCGCGCTAAATTCAATTACGGTGTCGCCCACCAGGTCGAAGAGCGCCTCGTTGATGGTATCGACGAGCATGTCCTCGCTCTGGCCCGAGTGCGCCACTGCCGATGTCGCTTGCGCTGCGTTTTGCTCGAGCAGTGCGCGAAGATACGCGGTTGCGGCGGGCGCGAGTTCGGTCGCGGCGTCAGCGGGCGCAGCAGCTGCGAACGCGGGCGTCGGCGCGAGAAGCGGTGCCACGACACCAAACTGTTCGGTGGATATGGTCGGCTCGTCGGTCTCGTCCTGCCGAATGGGTGCCGCGACCGCCTCGACAATCGCGTCGGCTACGGGCTCGGCTTCCGGTTGCCCTGAGTCCGCCGCCTCGGCTTCCACAGGTGCGCCGTCCTCGCGCTCTTCATCGATCAAAAGCGCTTCACGCGTTTGCGCGGCGGCGCTTCGAATGTGCCCCAGCTGACTCAGATCGATATCGATCTTGACGGGCTGGTGTGCGGCGTCCCATGAAAGCCATGCCACAATCTCGTCATCGATAATCTTGGCCAGATATTTGGGGACCTTTTCTTCCTTAAGGGGATGGGCGGGGTCCAGCGCCAGGCGCAGGCGTTGGTCGCAGGCGTGCATCATTTCACCGAGCTTGCTGCTCTTTTGCCTACTGCCATGGATACGCATGCATTCCCAAAAGCCGTTTTGGCAACGGTAGATATGGATAGGATCCAGGCGGTATTCGCAGTCCTCGTGGCGCTCGGGCGCAAAGAATACGGCCGAGGCAAACATGGTGTAGGGCATGGCCGTCTCCTCCCCAAATAAACTCGCCACGATGCCGGTCTTTCGGTGCGTGTCATAGTAGCGCGCCATGCGGACATACACGGCGCATGCCACGTGGCGCAGATCGCGGTGGTGGCTGCGGTCGAGCCGCGAGTTACTTAGGTTGTACGTGGAGAGGGCGTTGATGGCGGCCATGAGTCGCTCCTCGCGCACCTCATCGGGCGGAAGGGGGAGCGTGGGCTCGGAGGTTTTGCGACGCTTGGGGGTCTGGCCGGACGGCGCCGGTGCTGGTACAAGGTCTCGTGCCGCGCGCCGCAGCTCGATAAGGGCGTTATCGAACATGACGGTTTTAGAATCACGAAGCAGCTTGGGGTCAAGCCCGTGGAACACGGCGTAGTCCTGCAACCACACGCGTGCAAACCGGTCGATGTCGGGCTCGAAGGCGCGGTAGGCATCCCAAAAGGCCTTGATCTTGTTAAAACCATCGAGCGGGTCATCTACGCCAATGCCGCAAATCAGCTCATAGAGATACAGAAAGGCGAAGGACGTAGACGTTTCCTCGACGGTTCCGCGGCGCACTTGGGCACGCCAGGTAAAGTAGCCGCGCAACTGCCGGTCGCTCATGGCGTTGTAGGTGGGAAAGTACGACTTAAAGGTGCCGTTGTAGGGGCAGTCGTCCTCAAAGTCGGCCATCAGCAGGCCTTGGCGGTAGAAAAGCTCGGCTTCCGAAAGCCAACGGCCCGCGCCGCCCTTGGGGTCTTCTTGCCAACGCGATATCTCACGCATCTTGCGGTACTGGTCGGGGAGGAAGTTCTGCATCTGTCGGCCGGTCTTGAGAATCGGCTCGTCTGCGTAGACCTCATGTGAGAAGCGAGCGGACTGATGGGTCCGGGCCTCGGCCATAAT
>CABUZF010000251.1 GCA_902495985.1 uncultured Collinsella sp. | reverse complement strand
GCGCGAGAGGCCACCGCCCCACGCGCCGCGCGAATCACTGTATCGAGTATGCCGTTGACAATGCCAACCTCGTGCATACCGATTTACTCCTCGTCGTCCTCATCGTCCGAGAACAGGTCCAGACGGCTCACAAACAAGCCCTCCTTGCCCTCGCGCGCGGTAATGACCACGCGGGCGATGGCGAGCGAAATCTCGTAGAGCGAGAGCAGGGCACCATACATGAGGCCCAGCGTAACGGGCGAGCCGTCGGGCGTAATCACAGCCGAGCCCACAAGCAGGCCCACGTACACGTAGCGCCAGGCGCCGCGGAAGGCCGCGTAGGACACGATGTGGAAGACGGACAGGTAGAAGATGATAAGCGGCAGCTCAAACGCCACGCCAAAGCCGATCATAAAGAGCAGCTCCATGTTGACGTAGTTCTCCAGGTCGGGCAGCGCCGTGGCGACGGCCGAGGTCTCGCCGATAAGCCACTCAAAGCCCGCCGGAATGATGATGAAATAGCAGAAGATGGCGCCCAGGAAGAACAGCACCGTCGAGGCGAGCACCGTGGGCACGACCCATTTGCGCTCGTTGGGACGCAGTGCCGGCAGGAAAAATGCCAGAATCTGCCAGATGATCATGGGCGTGCACATGACCACGGCCATCTTGATGGCCAGCGAGAAGCGCAGGCCAAAGCCGCCGAGCGTGGTGGTGATGTAGAACTTACCGTCCGGCACAAAGGAGCGGATGGGGTCTTCCAAGATGTCGAGCACCACGGGCGTGGCGAAATACAGCACGATGGCGGCGGCAAACACCGACACGACCACGATAGTCAGGCGGCGACGGAGCTCTCCCAGGTGATCGAAGAGCGGCATGCGCGCAGGTCCGATAGGCATTACTCATCGCCTCCCTTCGAGGCGTCGGCGGCAGCGGCGTCGTCCTCGGCCTCGAGCTCGCGAGCGAGCTGGTCGACGACGGCCTTGCGCTTGCGGGGACGACGGGCATAGAGGTCGGCCGTCGTGGGCTCTGCCGGCTCGGGCTCGGACTCCGGCTCTGCAGCAGGCTCGGGCTCGACGACAGGCTCGGCGGCAGCGGCAGGCTCGGCGCCCTCGGCCTCGGACTCCTCAGCAGCACCCTCGCCCTCGGCGGCAGCCTCGCTCGCGGCCTTCTCGGCAGCAAGACGGGCGCGACGCTCGGCAAAGGTCTCCTTCTTGGCGGGCGCTGCCGTCTCGGCGGCATCCTCGTCCGCATCGGAATCGTCGTCGGTCGCAGCAGCCTTCTTGGGCTTGACCGGAGCCGAAGCGGCCTCACTCACCGGATCGATAATCTCGGACTGAACAACGGCCGTCATCTTTTCCTGCGTCTCGCGGAACTGACGGATGGCACGGCCGATCGTGCGGCCCATCTGCGGGAGCTTATCCGGGCCAAACAGCAAAAAGCCGAAGACCACGATGATCGCGAGCTCACCCTCTCCAATACCAAACACACATACCTCCAAGGCTCGATGTGAGTCGAGCCCGCACCGCGCCATTCGGCCGGAACTCGTCTATTCATTCGATCAAGTATAGCGCCCGGACGCCAAAACGTCCGAGCGCATCACAAACATATGCCAAACGGCACGCCCTTTTGGGGGCAAAGATTATGCAGCGGTGATCGAAATCTCTTGGTCGACACCCAACAGCTGAACCACGCGCATCACCGGGGGCTGCACATTGGTGCAGCTAAAGAGTTTGCCGTGGTCGACCGCGTGGTGTGCGGCGCCCACGAGCACGCCAATGCCCGTCGAATCGATGTAGCTCACCTGGGCAAAATCGAGCTCAACGGCCTCAGTGGGCTGCTCGAGCGCCAGGTCGATGGCATTGCGCAGGCTATCGGCGTTAGAGATATCGATCTCGCCGGTTACCTTAATGGTGTAGAGTTCTGGCGTGGGGTTGGTGGAAATACCCAAATCCATGTATACGCTCCTTTACGTATCGAAAGTGCGGATAGTACGGGAAGCCGCGCGTTAGGCGCGCTCGGCACGCGCAAGCTCGGCAGCGACGAGCTTAACGGCCAGCACCAGCACATCGAGCGCGGCCTCCAGGTCCTCGACCGTGGGATAGCTCGGCGCGATGCGGATGTTGGTGTCGCGCGGGTCCTTGCCATAAGGCCAGGTGGCACCAGCCGGCGTGAGCTTGACGCCCAGGTCGGCGCAGAGCGCGGCGACCTTCTGGGCTGAACCCTCGGGACCATCGAAGCTTACAAAGTAGCCGCCGCGGGGGTGCGTCCAGGTGGCGCAGCCCGTGTCGCCCAAGCCCTCGGTGAGCTTGCGCTCGACGGCCTCAAAGCGCGGGCGCAAGAACTCGGCATGCTTTTTCATGTGCTCCTTGACCGCCTCGATGGTGGGAAGGAAACGCACGTGGCGCAGCTGGTTGAGCTTGTCGGCACTGATGAGGCCGGCCTTCAGGCGCTTGGAGAACTCCGCGATAACCGCGGGGCTCGCACCGATAAAGCCGATACCGGCACCCGGGAAGGTGATCTTGGACGTCGAGGCGAATGCCACCACGCGGTCCTCGGTGCCCGCCGCGCGGGCAAGATCAAAGATGTTGGCGAGCTCGTCGGTCTCGTCGTACAGGTCGTGCACGCAGTAGGCGTTGTCCCAGAAGATGCGGAAATCGGGCGCGG
>CABUZF010000250.1 GCA_902495985.1 uncultured Collinsella sp. | reverse complement strand
GAACACGATGTCGCGCTCTAGAGGCGTGAGCTGGTTAAACGGCACGTCGGTGCGCACGCCCATCTCACCTGCCACCTGCTTCATCAGATCCCACATGAGCGTGCCCCAGGGAAGGACTGCGCCCTCGTTGATGGTCTTTGACTCATCTGGCACCAGGCTCGCCTCGTCCACCTCGCGCATGACACCGGTGCCGCCACAGGTGGGGCATGCGCCGCCGCTATTGAAAGCCAAATCCTCGGCACTCGGCGCGTAGAACTCGCGGCCGCATGTCGGACACGTGAGCGACAGGCCAGCCGCTACGTTGAGGCTTGGTTCCACACGCGCCCCGCAATGCGGGCACACGTGATGGGCACAGCGGCTAAAGAGCAGACGCAGGCTGTTGTTGAGCTCGGTCATGGTGCCAAAGGTAGAACGCACGCCCGGCACGCTCGGACGCTGGTGCAGCGCGAGCGCCGCCGGCACGTGCAGCACCTCGTCCACCTGGGCGTGTTCGGCCTGCGTCAGGCGACGTCGAGTATAGGTGCTAAGTGCTTCCAAGTAGCGACGCGAGCCCTCGGCATAAAGAACCCCCAGCGCCAGCGAACTCTTGCCCGAACCCGACACGCCGGCAACACCCACGAGCTTTCCCAGCGGAATATCGATATCGACGTCCTTGAGGTTATGGACACGTGCGCCACGCACCTCGATAGCCTGCGGGCTCATCTTCTGTTCCGTCACCTTTATCACCCTACTCATGCCATAAAACTCGATTGCGAATGTACTCGCCCAGCATGGGCACGGTAAACCGGACGAGGCCGTATCCAGCAGCCTCGATGACACGCTCGCGAATCAGGCTTGCGCGATATTTACTCGCCCAGCTCTGGGTACGCTCGCAACGCTCAATGATATCCGCCATGCGCGTCGGCTTGCCCTCGTCAACCGCCATGGCCTCGATAAAGAGGCGCTGCGGACTGCGCAACCCGTAATACAGAGGCGCGTCAACCGCTTCGTAGAACTCGGAGACGGCATCCGCATGGCCATCCTCGACATCGCACCTTTCAATGACCTGCGAGTTACGGCGGACATCAGAGCGCCACATGTAATAGCCCACCAACTGAACCATATAGGGATGCCCCATGCTCTTGCGCGCCGCAAGGTCCGCCGTCTCCGCATCAACGCAAAGACCAGCGCCTTTGACCGTCTGGATATATGAATCGCGCACTTTGGGCAAAGAAATCGCCCCCAGCGTACGCTGCTGGGCGCGGCGCAAAAACGTCACGCTCGGCTCTTCGAGCAAGTCATCAACCATACTGGGCAATCCAGCGAACACCAGCGCAAGACCGCGCTGGTCGCTATCGGGCAATCCCGTAGCATCCTGATCTCCGAGCACTTGCTGATAGAGAACGGCAAGAGCCGCCAGCTCCTCGATAGACGCAGACTGCGCCTCGTCAATCGCAAACAGTATGCCCTTGCCTGGACCGAGCTTCTTGAGGCGCTCGTTGACCAGCCCTCGTAACGTCTCGCCCTTTGCTCGCGCCGCCTCGACCGACATCCGGCCAAACGACGGCCCGAACCCCATTGACGTCACAACGGGTTTATTCGAGCGTAGCGCGTCGGCTAAGCGGTCGCATAAGCCAAGCGAAGCGGAATCGGAGATAACCGCCCATCCGCGCTCATTGGCTAGACGTTGCAGCTCCCGCAGGAGAACTGTCTTGCCGCAGCCGCGGTTTCCCGTAATGAGCATGAGCCTGCCCGGCGCTCTGGCGCCGTTATCGAGCCCTTCCTCGAAATCTTCGATGACCAACTCGCGACCGATGAGTATCGGAGGCCGCTTGCCAGCCGTGGGCTTAAAGGGATTTGGATTCATGTCGGACTCCTCGGATTGGCAAACCCTGGCAATAGTTATACCAACTTGTACCGAGTTATACCAATAGCATGTGACAAAGGAGCTGTCCCTTTGTCACATGTGGCCGAAAAACTCGGCGTCTGCTGCTCGCCAGGGGCGGAAGGTGGCGGGATCAATCTTTACGTGCGCCGTGGCGGGTACGTCGTACCACTTGACGGTGTAGCCAGCGCCGTGAGAGCAAAAGACCGAGTCGGGCGTGTTGGGCAGATCGGCCTCGGGCTCATAGGCGGCCGCCTCGATGACGCGCTCGGCATCATGGCAAGCCGCATAGCCGGCGAACTCTAGATACAGATGCCCACGACCACTCGTGTAGGCAGCCACCTCCAGCGCATAATCCTGCACCTCGGATGCCGGTACGCGACCCACAAGCTTTGCCCGGTCGCCCGCCATCGTCGGTGGCTCGTACTCGGCACCCATGCGCGTGGCATCCGAGAGCGCCCGGCCCACGCACTCCCCCGGCACCTCAAGCTCAAAGTGGTACCACGGCTCCAGCAGCACCGCCGCGCCGGCCTCACGCGCCTGCATGAGCCCCTGGCGAATCGCGCGGTACGTGGCCTGGCGAAAATCGCCGCCCTCGGTGTGTTTGGCATGCGCGCGGCCGCCCGTGAGCGTAATGCACACATCGGTGATGGGCGAGCCGGTCAGCACGCCCAAGTGGTCGCGCTCCATGGCGTTGGTGAGTGCCAAACGCTGCCAGTTAAGATCGAGCTCGTCGGTCGAGGTCACAGTGCCAAACTGCACGCCCGAGCCCGCCCGCAACGG
>CABUZF010000249.1 GCA_902495985.1 uncultured Collinsella sp. | reverse complement strand
GGGGGCCTCAACCGACTTAGCGGGAGCGGCAGGAGCGGCCTTCTGGTTCTTCTCGAAGTCATACTTCTTGAAAGCGACGAACAGGATGCCACCGACCACGGCGCCGATGAGGATCGCGAGGACCCACAGCGGACCGTTCTCGACAACGGGCAGGACCAGGAAGCCACCGTGGGGCGCCGGATCGTGGACGTTGAACATAATGGTCAGGATCGAGGCGATGGAGGAACCGAGCATCATGATGGGCATGACGGGCCAAATGTTCTTGGTCATGAACGGAATGGCGCCCTCGGTGATGTGGGTGCAACCAAGGATGAGGTTGACGACACCGGCGTCATGATCCTCCTGGCTGAAGTACTTCTTGCCAACGATGACGGCGAAGGTGGTGATCAGCGGCGGAACGATGCAGGCGGCGGAGACGGCAGCCATGAAGTTGGTGCCGAAGTTGTAGGTATCGGTGCCAACACCGGCGGCCAGAGCCTCGGTGAGCATAGCGGTACCGGTGACGTAAGCAGCCTTGTTGACCGGACCGCCCATGTCAAAGGCGCACATGCAGCCGATGGCAAGACCCAGGACAACGGCGCCAGAGGCGGACAGGCCCTTGAGGAAGTCCATCATGGCGGAGTTGATGGCAGCCATGGGGCCGGAAATGCCGAGCATGACCAGGCCGACGATTGCCGTCGAGAACAGCGGGTAAAGGAAGATAGCCTTGAGGCCGTCCAAGTTCTTAGGCAGACCGGCAAAGACCTTCTCGAGCAGCAGGATGACATAACCGGCGAGGAAGCCACCGACGATGCCGCCCAGGAAGCCGAAGCCCACGCCGGCGCCACCGGCGTCGATCATGCCGGTCTCGGCGTTAACAGGCAGGCCCTGGATGGCGATCATACCGGCAACAAAGCCGGGGACGAGCGCCGGGCGCTTGCCGATGGACTCGGCGATGTAGGCGGAAAGCACCGGAACCATGAGGTTCATGGCGATGCCGCCGATGATCTTGAGCATCGCAGCAAAGCTGTTGTAGTCAGACGCCGTCGAATCGAAGGACGTAATGCCCCACAGGAACGAAACGGCGGTCAGAACACCACCGGCAACGACGAAGACCAGCATGTGGCTGACGCCGTTCATGAGGTGCTTGTAGATAATGTGGCCGATGGACTCCTTCTCCTCGACCTCGTCCTCGACATCGGCAGCGGCTGCAACCGTGCTGTCGCCCTTGGCGGCGAGCGCGCGGTCAATCAGCTTACCGGCGGCCTCAACGGACAGGGCCTTGGAAACACCAACGGAAACCATGGGCTTACCGGCGAAACGCTCAGCCTGGACATCCTTGTCTGCTGCGACGACGACGGCCTTGGCACCAGCGATCTCACTCTTGGTGAGCTCGTTCTCGACACCGACCTGGCCATGAGTCTCGACCTTAATGGTCAGACCGCGCTCGGCAGCTGCCTTCTCCAGCGCCTCCTTCGCCATGAAGGTGTGCGCAATGCCGGTCGGGCAACCGGTCGCGGCGATGATGTCAAACTTAGCCATGTGTCCCTCCTTCTTGAGTACAGCGCCCGCGGGCGCTCCCCTACACGCGCTTCGATGCGCGTTTTTCCACAACTGAAAGATACCAACCTACCGTCCGCGTGAGAAGAGCCAAGGTGCAAATCTCCGGTGAAAGGTTCTTTCATAACCGTAAACGGTAAGTGAAAGTTTACCATCAACACTTGAAACGGCAAGGTGTATCTTGTAATTGAAAATGCCCGTATACTATGGCATTGCAAATCAAGCTAGATTTTCATGCCAACCAGGAGCCATCCATGATCGATAGTAGCAAGAGCGCACTTTCCCTCATTAGTACCCATCAGGGATACAGCGAGTCCGAGCAGCGCATTGTCGACTATATATTGGAGCACCAGTCCGAGGCGCCACGTCTGACGGCCGCCCAACTTTCGCGTGCCGCTGCCACGTCCGAGGCGACCGTTTCGCGCTTCTGCCGCAAGCTGGGCTTTGGTAGCTTCCGCAGCTTTCAGTTTTCGTTGGCGAGGGATTTGGAAAGCCAGCGCAACGAGGGCCTGACCGACGAGGTCTCGCTCGACAATATGGAGCAGAGCCTCAAGAACATCCTGGCTGCCAAGGTGAGCGAGCTTAATGCGACTATCGACGGGATCGACCACGATACGCTGGCGGCTGTTGTGCATGCCCTTAAGCATGCAGGGGTTATTGAGTTTGCAGCTGTGGGCAATACGAACGCGGTCGCGCTCGATGCGACGTTTAAGTTTTCGCAGCTGGGCCTGCGCTGCATGGCGAGCACCATTAGCGAGACATCAATCGGCTTTGCGCTCACGTTACGCCCGGGTGACGTCATCGTGCTTATCTCAAACTCCGGCAAATCGCGCCGATTGAATCGCATGGCAAAAGCGGCTCGCAACTG
Organism: uncultured Collinsella sp.; assembly: GCA_902495985.1. Taxonomy (GTDB): domain Bacteria; phylum Actinomycetota; class Coriobacteriia; order Coriobacteriales; family Coriobacteriaceae; genus Collinsella. Next base: position 249 of record CABUZF010000249.1, on the reverse strand, counting down.
CGGCGCAACCGTAGTCGTCATCAGCAGTGACAGCAAATCCCCACTCGCGCGCCTGGCAGACTACACTTTTAATACCGTCAACCACGAAGCGCTGCTGACGACGGGCGACTTTGCGTTCTCCAAGATCAGCGCCACGATGATCATCGAAGTCATCTACAACTTCCTGCTGCCCGAGATTAAAGACGCGCGTGAGCATATCAGCTACTACGAGGAGCTCATCCAGCCGGATAAGGTCGTGGAGTAGGTTTT
>CABUZF010000248.1 GCA_902495985.1 uncultured Collinsella sp. | reverse complement strand
GTCGTCGCGCTCGCACTCATCTGCTCTGCCTATGGCTTTATCACCCAAACGCTCGTGCAGCCCCACGTGCCCGCCGAGACCACCGGCTTCGCCTTCTCGCTTGAGCCGGTCTGCTCCGCTGTCTTTTCGTTCTTCCTGGTTGGCGAGGTCCTGAGCCCCATCGCCTTCTTTGGCGCCGCCCTCATCCTAACCGGCGTCATGGTGGCAACCGTCGAGCTTCCGCGCCTCCGTGCACATGGACAGGCCCGTATGGCAGGAGCGCCCGAGCGCGTCTCGTAGACCCCGTTCTTCATGCAGCCGTGTGATAAAGGCAACCGGTGCGCCTTTACAATAGATGCCAACAGAGCATCTACCATAAAGGAGCCCCATGGACACCGCAACCCGCGACCGCAACATAGCAACTTGGTTGGGCGATGCGCCGCAGCCGGTACGTGACACTACGAACCAGCTGCTCGAGCGCATCGCCCTTTTGCGTGCCGAGCAGACTATCTACCCGGCACAAGACGACATCCTCAATGCCCTCGCCTACACGCCGGCCGACCAGGTCAAGGTTGTCATCTTGGGTCAAGACCCCTATCACGGACCCAACCAGGCAATGGGGCTGTCGTTCTCGGTCCCCGCGACGCAAACCAAGTTGCCGCCGAGCCTGCGCAACATCTATAAGGAACTCAAAGCCGATCTGGGCTGCCCCATTCCCGCCACGGGAGACCTAACCCCATGGGCACAGCAGGGCGTCCTGCTCCTCAACACTACGCTCACCGTGCGCGAGCATGCCGCGAACTCGCACGCCAAGCTGGGCTGGAGCACGCTCACCGACTACATTATCGAACGCTGCTGCCAGCTGCCCCAGCCGGTCGTCTTTTTGGCATGGGGCCGCTTTGCCCAGCAGATGGTCGAAGGCAAGCTCGCCGCAATCGGCGCGGGCAAGGCAACCGGCAAGTTCTGCCTGGCCTCTACGCACCCCTCGCCGCTTTCGGCCAACCGTGCCACGGCAGAACTCCCTGCCTTTATGGGGTCGCGCCCCTTCTCTGCTGCCAATCGGCTACTCGAACAGCACGGCTCGACCCCCGTCAACTGGACTTGCCTCGGCTAAAAATCGATACATCAAAAACGCGCCCGACGACTTTCCATCGGGCGCGTTTCCTATTCGGGCCAAATAAATTGTGTGCGGCCGGCCTCGCCGCCATCGATCAGCAGGCTCTGCCCGGTCATAAACCGGTTGGTCACGCCCACAAAGTAGATCCACTCGGCGATCTCTTGGGCGGTGGCCCAGCGTTTAAGCGGCGTGAGCTCCATAATCTGGTTCCACAGGTGTTCGTCTTCCATCACGCAACGGTTGAGCGGCGTGATAACGCCGCCCGGGTCCACACTGTTGGCGATGGCCTGCGGCGCCAGACGGTTTGCAAGGTTCTTGGTGTAGGCGATAACGCCGCCCTTGCTGGCAGCATAGGCGGGAAACTCCGATCCCGTATGTCCGCTCGCCGACCCCACATTGACCACGGATTTGATAGCCGGCGCCGGCCTGGCGGCAAGCCCCTCTCCCACAAAGGCGTAGCGCTCGGTCACGTTGATGGTGCCACGCAGGTTGGCGGCGATGTCGTCAGCCGAATCCTGCGTACCGGCAACGTTCACGATTACCTGAGGCTCAAAGTCGCCTGGAAACGAGTCCGGCTTGCGGACATCAACAATCAGATGGCGGTAGCGCTCGTGTTCGATCGCCGCCGGCAGCAGATCAAAGCCCACGACCTCGTGGCCCTCGTCCAAAAAGCGCTGCACGCACGCGGCTCCGATACCGCCCGAAGCGCCCGTGATCAAAACCCGCATACTTGCTCCTTAGGCGGTTGCGTGGCGCTCGAGGTACTCGGAACCCACGTTCTCGCGCTCCCAGCCGCGCACGACCTTGTAGCCCACGGGGCTCAGGAAGACCTCACACAGCAGCTCGGCGACAGCGCCGGTCAGCGAGCACATAAGAACCTGCACCCAGGTCCAGCCAAAGAACGTGTGACTCACCACAATGGCAAAGACCAGGTTGTCGATAAACTGGCCAACACCCGTGGACACATAGGAACGGAAGGCAAAGCTCGCAAAGTTATTCTTCTTGAGCATACGGCCGAGCGACTGGTTAAGCGTGGAGTTAACCACGGCAGAGACGAGCATTGCCAGCGAAGAGCCCAGCACCACGTACCAGGTGCCACCGATGGTGGCGTTAAGGGCAGTGTTGACCTCGATCATGCCCGTGTCGTAGTAGGCGCCCCACATGCCGGGCGTGAGCGAGCATGCCCAAAAGCACAGGCTCACGGCCAGGTTGACCAGCAGCGCGAGGATAGAGATTTTGATGGATGCCTTGGCGCCAAAGCGTTTGCAGATCATGTCCTGGCACAAAAACGAAACCCAGCTCACCACAAAGCCACAGTCGAGCGCCAGATACGGCAGGCTGATAAGCTCTTTGTTGGCCAGCAGGTTCATCATGATGACACTCACGAAAAACAGCGAAACCGTTGCCGCGGGAATGCTCCGCAACAGGACCTTGTAGTCCTCCATGACCTTCTTGATCATTATGTACTCCTTTGGTTTTAGGTTTAACGAGCAGGATATCGGACCCGAACTGCTCGGACGTCCCGGTCTTGAGACGACGGTGGGTATGATAGCCGCTCACACGGCATCAGGCAAG
>CABUZF010000247.1 GCA_902495985.1 uncultured Collinsella sp. | reverse complement strand
GCTGCAATCTTGAGGACCTGCCGTTTGAGGTGTTCCAGGAGGCAAGTCCGCTCTTTGAGCACGATATTACCGAGGCGCTCGACATCCCGTCGATTGTCGCCGCACGCACGACCGAGGGCGGCACCGCCCCTGCCGCCGTTGCCGTGCAGCTGCAGCGTGCAGAGGCGCAGCTCGTGGCCGACGAGGGCGTGTTTGGATCGCTGACTAAGGTTGTCGAGATGGGCCACGGGGCAAAGTAAGGGTTTGGCTGAAGCGGCTTTGGCCATTTATTGATAAATCGTTTTTGCTCTTACGGGCGTCTGCTGATGCGGGCGTCCGTATTTTGTTGCCATGGGGGAGGGGCTTGTCGAGAACTTCTGTAGGACCTTTGGGCAGGTTGTGAAGGGGGTGCGTTCACGGGCGGCAACCGACCGTCCGCTCGGTTCGATGCGGTTGATGGGCGGTCGGATGGTACTCTAGTCGGGCTTCGAAACAGAAGTGACACATATGGAGCGCTTTAATAAATTGTAGCGATTCAATAAACAGCTTTTTGTTTAACTGCAGCTAAAACTCTGTTACGATGCAGTCCAGGCGGGTGCCGGAATGGGACTTGGGCACGCGCGAACCTACTTGAAAGGCTACCTTATGGCTATCGAGAAGACCTTCATCATGATTAAGCCCGACGCCGTGCGCGACCGCAAGATCGGCGAGATCGTTGCTCGCATTGAGCGCAGCGGCCTTGTCATCGAGCGCATGGAGATGACCACGCTCGAGCGCGCTACCGTCGAGGAGCACTACGCCCATCTGGCCGACAAGCCCTTCTTTGGCGGTCTCTGCGACTTTATGACGAGCGGTCCGGTCGTCAAGATGGTCGTTTCCGGTCTTTCCGCCGTCTCCAAGATGCGCACTCTCATGGGCGCTACCAATCCGCTTGACGCTGCTCCTGGCACCATCCGCGGCGACTTTGCCGTCGATGTCAACGCCAACGTGATCCACGGCTCCGACTGCCTGGAGAACGCCGAGATTGAGATCAAGCGCTTCTTTGGCTAAACCAGCTTTGACTCCTTAAAGCTGTTAGCGTGTGGCTTGGGCGCCGCGGAACTCCATCCGCGGCGCTCTTTTATACCAAAACCTATGAAGGGGCCCGCTCGGATATGAGTTCCGAGCGGGCCCCTGCTGTTAGCTTGTGGCACTGAGTAGTTTAGGCCTCGTCGACGACCTTGAGGCCGCGCGTGTGGTCGATCTCGTTGAGGAGGTTAACGCGACGCTCGTGACGACCGCCCTCAAACTCGGCGTCGAGCCACTCGTCGACAATCATCTTAGCGAGCTCGGAGCCCACGACGCGGGCGCCAAAGGCGAGCACGTTGGTGTTGTTGTGCATACGGGAGAGCTTGGCGCTGAAGGGCTCGGAGCACACGACGGCGCGCACGCCCTCTACCTTGTTAGCAGCCAGGCTAATCCCGACGCCGGTGCCGCAGATCAGGATGCCCAGGTCGACGTCGCCGTTGGCAACGGCCTTACCCACCTTGTAGCCGGCGATGGGGTAGTCAAAGCTCTCGGAGGTGTCGGTGCCAAAGTTCACGACCTCGCAGCCGCGCTCCTTCAGGTGCTCGGAGATGATGTTCTTGAGCTCGACGGCGGCGTGGTCGTTACCGATACCGATCTTCATGGATAGTTCCTCTCTGGTCTGTGCGGCGAGATTGCTAAAGGTTTTACCGCGTTCGACTGCATGATAGCGCGACTCTTGCGTAAACGCTCGGGCGTTTTTTGGTCAAACGCTTTAGCATGCAACAAGATCGGCTTCTCATGAATAATGCCACCAGTTTGTGCTCGAGCGCCGTCCGCCGGAACCATGGTTGCGGTTTTTGATGCATTGTTATCAAATAAAGGAGCTAATTATTATTGAGAGCCCAGCCCGTTATACAAGTAGGAGATACCTATGTCTGCCGATTCCCTTCGTGATACCGCGTTTTGCGATGTTTTGAACCGCGAGCTTGTCTGCGCGCTCGGCTGTACCGAGCCCATTGCCGTTGCCTATGCAGCGGCGCTGGCGAGCCAGACGCTCGGTTGCGAACCCGATCATATGGACGTTGCCTGCTCGGGCAATATCATCAAGAACGTTAAGAGCGTGACCGTGCCCAACTCGGGCGGCATGCACGGTATTGAGGCCGCGGCCGTGCTGGGCGCCGTGGGCGGTGACGCCAAGAGCGCGCTCGAGGTGCTCGAGAGCGTTAACGACGAAGACCGTGCTCGCGTGTCCGAGCTCCTCGCCGATGCCGGTTACTGCGATGTGTCGCTTGTCGAGGGTGTGCCCAACCTCTACATCAAGGTGACTGCCACAGCCGGGGGCCATACCGCGGTCGTCGAGATTACCGACCATCACACCAACGTCACATGCCATACGCTCGATGGTATTCCGGTGTGCGGCAAGTCGGCAGGGGAGTGCGCCGCCTGCGCGGAGCGCGTGGTGGCCGAGCGCGCGGCAGATAACGCCGACACGCCCATGTCAATTGAGTCCATCATCGACTTTATCGAGGACGGCGACATTGAGGACGCTCGCGCTGCCGTTGAGCGTCAGATTGAGCTGAACGGTGCGATCAGTGCCGAGGGCCTGGCGCACGCTTGGGGCGCCGAGGTGGGCCGTACGCTGCTGGGTGCACGTGCCGATGACGTTGCCTGCCGCGCCCGTGCCCGTGCGGCCGCCGGGTCCG
>CABUZF010000246.1 GCA_902495985.1 uncultured Collinsella sp. | reverse complement strand
AAATCGCCGAGAACCTGGCCCTCGCCAAGCGTCGCGGCCAGCGTCGCGGCCTTTCGTGGGGCGTCACCAAGGCCGAGAAGGACGAGTACGTTGAGCTGCTCAAGCGCCTGGACCTCGGTCTGGACACGCGCCTCAACGCAAAGGTCGGCCTGCTTTCGGGTGGCCAGCGCCAGGCACTCACCCTGCTCATGGCCACGCTCACCAAGCCACGCCTGCTGCTGCTCGACGAGCACACCGCGGCCCTCGACCCCAAGACGGCCTCTAAGGTGCTCAACCTGACCGAGGAGATCGTCGACGAGAACCACCTGACCACGCTCATGGTCACGCACAATATGAACGACGCCATCCGTCTGGGCAATCGCCTGATCATGATGCACGAGGGCCACGTAATCTACGACGTGGCAGGCGATGAAAAGAAGTCGCTCACCGTCGCCGACCTGCTGCAGAAGTTCGAGGAGGTCTCGGGCGGCGAGCTCGCCAACGACCGCATGCTGCTAAGCTAAAACCTGCCAAAAAGGGACAGGTTTATTTTGGTAGGTTTTATCTGCGCAAACGCCAAAACCGCCGCAAAGGGACAGAGGCCCTTGCGGCGGTTTTCGCATATTATGTCGATAATCCAGCGTCAGCAGGAACTACTGGTTAAGGACTAAGGAAACTGCCACGAGAAGCTCTCTTCCCCGTCTCGCCTTGACCGCCGCACTCCTTGCCGGCGTGCTCGCCGGCGCCCCAGCTTACGCCACCGCGGCCACCCCATCTCAAGTTATCGGCCCGTCCGATGTGATCGGACGGGCTTCTTGGTGGGTATCATGGTTGGACGATCATTAGGAGGTTTTCCCTACATGGAATTGTTTGAGCCGATTCTTCATTTCTTTGAGCAACGGTGGGTCCACAACATCATCTGGGCCGTCATCTTGGCGATAGGCACCGCCGTCGCCGCCAAGGTCGTATCCAAGACCCTGAACCATCTGCTTAACCGAGACGATAACCCGCTTCCGGCATCGAGTATCTTCATCAACATCGCGCGCGCCGTCATCTGGATGATTGGCGGCAGCTTTATCCTCGACAACTGCTTTGGCATTAACGCAAACGCGCTCGTCGCCGCTCTTGGCGTCGGCGGCATCGCCATCTCGCTCGGCTTTCAGGACACGCTGTCAAACCTTATCGGCGGCATGCAGGTGACGTTTATGGGTATCATCAAACCCGGCGACAATATCGAGGTCGGCGGCGTATCCGGCGTGGTCCAAGACATCACTTGGCGCCATACAACGATTGAGGATGCCTGTGGACAGACCATCATCGTCCCCAACTCCAACATTTCCAAGAACACACTCGTGCATTTGATGCCCTTTGGGCGCGTGGCCGTGCCCGTTGCGGTCAAGGACACGTCCAAGTGGGCTTCACTGGACGCGCTGGCAGATGAGCTCACCGACGCCACCAAGGCCGCCGTGCTTCCCATCTCGGGCTTTGACAAGGAGCCCTACGTGCTCTTTAGCGAGATCGGCGACTTTGGCATCAAGGGCAAGATCATCTTTATCGTCAGCGACGACAGCACCACTTTCACCGCTGCCGACGCCTGCATCCGCGCCATCGCCCCCATCATTGCCTAAACCACCACAAAGGGGACAGGCACCTTTGTTGTGGTTTTCATTCGTGGTACCATGGTTCATATAGTTGTTTAAACGACTAAGGGAGCAACATCATGGAAGAGGCCTACCGTCAAGCACGCAAGCGCGGCGAGCAAGGACGTCGACGCGCCATTAGTCAAAGCGAGCATCCGTACCTCACGGACCTCGATAGCTTGGTCGCCCAGCTCCCCTTAGGTCAGCGAGAGAGCGTCGGCCTAAGGGACATTCCGCTCGAAATGGTCGTCGGTACGGTTACTAAGGGCCGTCAGTCCGCCTTTTCATGCAACTTTATGCCCCTACTGCCGTTTGGCACCGAGTTCGCCCGCAAGTGGTCCAACCTCTACGACATCCAGGTAACCGAGGGTTATCGCGACCCCATCATCGTCACCGAGTTCATGCATCGGTTCTATGTCCAGGAAGGCAACAAACGCGTCAGTGTCCTCAAATTCCTGGACGCCCCGACGGTTTCGGCCAAGGTCACCCGTCTCTACCCCGGCACATGGGATTCCGTCGAAAGCCGCCTGTACGGTGAGTTCTGCGCGTTTTGGCGCGTCTGCCCCCTATACGAGATCGAGTTCTCGCGTGAGGGAAGCTACGAGACGCTCGCCAAGATGCTCGGTCAGAACCTTATCGAAAAATGGCCGCAGAAAAAGGTCGACTACCTGCGCCACACCTTCCTGCTCTTTAAGCGCGCCTACCTTCGCGCGGGCGGCGACCATCTGGACATTACGCCCGCCGACGCCATGCTCGTCTACCTCAATGTGTACAACCAGGACCGCCTGCTGGATACACCGACGGATATCGTCGTAAACCGCCTGTGCAAGATCTGGCGCGAGCTGGTCATTGCCGGCAAAAATAACGAGGACAAGGTAGATCTTGTCGAAGCACCGAGCGTCGATGAGGAGGAGTCGCCCGCCAAGTCCACCTCCGGCGTGCTCAGCTTCTTTATGGGCAAGACCGTCTATTCGGCGGCCAACCCCCTGCGCATCGCCTTTATCCATGAGTTCCCCTGTGCGACGTCGAGCTGGGACAGCCTGCACGACCAAGGGCGTCAGTATCTCGATGAGCACTTT
>CABUZF010000245.1 GCA_902495985.1 uncultured Collinsella sp. | reverse complement strand
GTGGGAGGCCAGGGCGCCGCTGACCGGTGGACGGCACCGAGCCGTGCGCCTGAACTGAAGAAGGGGGAGGCCTCGCGGCCTCCCCCTTTTTTGCGTTAACACTTCACAATGTAGTTGCATTTCACCCGTGACCCGGTTGGGCTTATTGGAAATGAGCCTTTATTTAAAGACAATAAATCGAATCACAAGGGCAACTGCTATGACCACAATGATTAAAAGTAACAATTGGAGTCGATGCTGCTTACGTCGTTTACTTGATGAGACGAAGATCGTTTTCCCTTGTTTTGGCGTCTCGAGATAACGAGCCGAATGCGTTAAGGTTTGCTTAGGTCGAGGACTTCTTTGCTGCCGAGTTATGGGCGTTTTCGTCGGGTCGTCAATGATCGTGCTGTTTTTTGATAACGGTGCATCTTTCAGATATACGGGATCGCTCGATGCGACGCCCATGTGCTTACGTCCCGTCTGTGCATCCTCGAGCGTTTGATATCGATTTCTCGTCACATACTCGGGCTCTGCATCATTAATGGGCTCTTGCGAGATGTGGGGGCGATGGAACCGCGGCGGCTGCGTGGAAGTATCTTCCCCCTGCGTCGGCATGAACATATTGTTCTGGTTTTGGTCGTCCATGATGCCCTTTAGCTCGTTGCCAACAACGTGTACGTGCTCATTGTAAGCCCCTTGTTATTTGTAGCTGTGGACATACTCGTTATTTAAGCTCTGGTTCAAAGAACCTTTACCTTCCTAGAACCTGAGTCATACACACTTAGATATGCTTATAGTACAGGACTCAAAAAACTTTATAGTCGATGTATATATGAGCATCGGGTGGGCATATATAAGAGCGTCAAAAGAAGTCCCTGCCACCTGGAAGATGGCTCGGCAGTCCCTAAAAGGAGTGGTAGTCATGGCAAGCATGGTTCCTTATCGTTCGGTCTTTGGTGTTCGTCCCTCTGCTAGCTCGTTGTTTGACCTCTTTGATGACATGACCGATCTGGCAAACAACTCGATCGCCTCTAAGGCGTTCCCCGTCGATGTTGAGGACAAGGGCGACGGGTACGAGGTCAAGGCCTATTTAACCGGCGTCGCCAAGGATGACATCGATGTTGAGCTCAATGAGGGTCGTCTTTCCATTAGCGTGAATGTCGAGGAGAGCGAAGAGAACGAGGGCAAGAACTTCCTGCAGAAGGAGTTTAGCTCGTACAGCGCGACGCGCGGTGTGTATCTGAAGGATGCTTCGAGCGAGGGCCTTTCTGCAAAGTACGCTGACGGCATCCTTACCGTTACGGTTCCTAAGATTGTCGAGAAGAAGAACGTTACGAAGATTTCCATCGACTAACGCTATCGGCTATTAGCAGGCTTATAGGACAAAATGTGTGTCTACTTTAGGGGCATCGGCGCAGGTCGATGCCCCTTTTTCAGCCGTTTAAATTCCGTGCCCGCTTTTAACCGCTCGGGCAGAATGTGTGTCCGGTTGCCTATCGTTCCCGCAGGTAGATAACCTTTTCCGGAACCGTTAAATACCCTTTCGGAAGAGGTGCCCATGAAGGCCGTTTATTGCCCCTACTGCGGCGGTCGGACCAAGCGCAACGGCAGGACCTCATCGGGGTCCCAGCGGTGGAGGTGCACGGCCTGCGGCGCGTCGACGACTGTGAGGTACGACGACACGGCGACGAGGCTGGACGAGTTCCTCGGGTGGCTCCTCTCGAAGGACTCCCAGGCGGCGATGCCGGGCGGCGGGCGGTCCTTCAGGCGCAGGACGGCCGAGTTCTGGGAGGTCTGGCCGATGCCCGTCCCCGACGGCGAGCTGCACCGCGTGCTCTACGTCGACGGGATCTGGGTCGCGCGCGACCTCGTCGTGCTCATATGCTGCAGCGGCGAGCGGGTGGTCTCCTGGTACATGGCCAGGTCGGAGAACTCGAGGGCGTGGTCGGCCCTCATGGCGCCGATCCCGGCGCCCGACGTGGTCGTCACCGACGGCGGGAGCGGGTTCGCCAAGGCCGTGCGAGAGACCTGGCCGCGCACCAGCGTCCAGAGGTGCGCCTTCCACGCCTTCTCGCAGGTCAAGCGCTACACGACGACGCGGCCGAAGCTCCAGGCGGGGCGCGAGCTCTACCTCATCGCGCGCGACCTCATGGGCATCGAGACGCTGCACCAGGCCGAGCTCTGGGTCGAGCGCTACCTCGACTGGTGCGGGTTCTGGGCCGACTTCCTGGAGGACAGGACCGTGGTGGACGGCAGGAGGGTCTACACCCACGAGAGGCTGAGGCGGGCGCGCTCGTCGCTGTCGTCGCTGGTGTCGGCGGGGACGCTGTTCACCTACCTCGACCCCGCCCTGGCCAAGGCCGGCCCGCTGCCGTCGACCAACAACATGATCGAGGGAGGGGTGAACTCGCAGCTGAGGGCCGTCCTGCGCAACCACCGGGGGCTGACGTCGGTCAAGCGCGTGAAGGCGGTATTCTGGTGGTGCCACGCGCACTCGGGGGACGCGAGGACGGCGCGCGAGAAGCTCGCCACGATGCCGACCGACGCGGACATCGACTTCCTGTTCAGCGTCTACTCCGCCTCGCCGTCGCGTGACGACGGAGGGCCGGAGTGGGGCGACAGGGCAGTGTGGGAGGACCTCCACCACAGGGACCCGTACCCGTTCTGGCTGGATTAATGGATGGAAACGGATGTTCTATCGGGACACACATTTTGTCCTATAAGCCC
>CABUZF010000244.1 GCA_902495985.1 uncultured Collinsella sp. | reverse complement strand
TTCCACTGGTCGGCCATGACGCCGCCGGCAGCTCCCAATCCAGCTTTCAAGAGTCCCATGGTGATCTTCCTTTCTCGTCAAAGGCCGGGTGGTATTGGTTGGATTGCTTAGTCGTCCTTGTCGTCTTTCATGACAACGGTGGTCTCGGTGTGGCTGAAGGTGTCGTGTTTCTCGGTCAGGTCGAGCTCGCCACAATACTCATCGGCACAGGTTGCTTCGTTGGCCGTCTTGAGCTGGCCTACCAGTAGCACGTCTCCGATAATCACGATGATCAGCGGCGCGATGATATTGATGAGGATGCCCTCGATATCAAAGGTGAGGTAATCCGGATCGAAGGCGTATTCCCCCATAAAGAGAATCTGGGAGAGGATAAATCCGATCATAAAGAACAGCACCGAGGCGATGACGAGCTTGGGCTTGGAGCAGGGGAGCTCGCCGACCAAGCGGCCGGTCTGGCCGTTCATGGCAAACAGGTAGCTCTTGCCGTTCCACGAGGTGGAGAGCATCCAGACGGGGAACAGGGCGTAGTCGCTGTCTTCCCAGGTGTAGTCGAGCTGCTTGCTTTCGACCGTGGCATCGTCGTATTCGTCGACGACGGTCTCGCGCAGGGCCGAGATTGTGCTTTCTTCCATACGGCGCTCGGCGCGCGCCTTGCAGGTCTCGCAGTCCTCGTCGTAACGGTTGGCGATGTAGCCGGGCATATATGCGACCGAGAACGGACGCAGTGCGTCGTAGTCAAACGGCTCGATGGCGTCCATGTGGCCGTCGGGCATCTTGGATGATCCGTCGACGGGCACGCGCTTAAACGAGATATTGCCCTTGCGATAGGCATCGTAGTGGTCGGTGGTCGTGACGGTGCGGTCGGATTCCTCGGTCACGGTCTCGTTGGTCGCGTCAAAGTACACTTCGCCGTCAACGCGGGCGCCGTAGAGCCAAAACGGCACGTAGACACCTTGGACCTCGTCGATGTGGTTGCCGGTGACAAAGCTCTTGGGCAGCAAGATTTTGCCCTTGTAGTGTTCCTTGAGTGCGGCCGTGACGTCGTCGCGCCCGAGCTTAAACGGAATCACCAGGTCGGGCGAGAAGTCGCCAGAGAGCTGGCCGGGCGCCACGGCGGAGTTGCCGCAGTACGGGCAGGTGGTGACGGCGACGGTGCCGTCGGACACGAGCTCGGCGCCGCACGACGAGCAGATGTAGCCGGCGTTTTGGGCGAGTTCCTGCACCGCGTCGTCGGCGACGGGCTTGGGCGTTGCGGCTGCTGCATCGGCTTTGGCATCTGCCTTGTCCTGGCGCTCGCGATAGAGGGCCTCGACTTCTTCGACTTCAAAACGAGAATCGCAGTAGTCGCAGACGAGCTTTTGCTCGGCACTGGCAAAGTGAAGGGGGCCGCCACACGCGGGGCATTGATAGTTGACGCTCTCGAAGGCCATGATCGGTCCTTTCGCTGCCGGAGGCTATGCGCCGATGGCGCCGCCGCAGTATTCGCAGCGCCCACTGGCATCGGGAATGGTGGTTGCGCCGCAGAAGGGGCAGGTGACCGCGGTCTTGGGGGCCTTGGCGGCCACGACGCTGTCGCGCGTTTCCTGGCGCAGCTGTACCAGCGCGTCGCGAACTTCGGTTGCCTGGCGCTTGGCCTCGCGGTATTCGATGGAACCGCGCTGATCGATGGTGGAGTCGTTCACGCGCAGGTTGATCTCGGTAAAGTACGGCGTGTTGACGTGGATGGTCAGATTAAAATCGTAATCCAGGTCGTAGCGCGGCGGGTTGTAGCTCTCACGCTCGCCGTCCTTGGTCTCGCGATAGATCTCGGTGCGATGCTCGTCGATATCCATATCGCAGCCGAGTACCTGCGAGAACTCGATGATGTCGGGATTGGCGTCGCGCCAGCGGCTCTGCGAAGTGATGATCAGCAGGCCCGCGTCCTCATCGAGCATGATATTGGTGCGCCCGGCAGAAAGCGTGCGCGTGGGGTTGAACGAAGACAGGCGCTCGGCGTTGGCCTCGCGGTAGGCGAGTTGCTCACGGATGTCGTCCGCGGTGCTGGAGCGATAGCCGTGAAAGTAGGGGGAGAGCTTGCCGGCGCACTCTTTGCACAGGTAGCCTTCATTGATTTTTGTCTTACCTAGAAGTCCCAGCTCGGTACCGCAAATCGCGCACTCTTTCTTCTCGAACATCTTGTCAAAGAAGCCCATGGCTGCCTCCCATCAACTGGTAGCGTGTGTCACTTTTGATGATGGGGGAGTGCGCGATCCTTCGCGATACCCAGACGGCTCAAGGAGTCTCCACAACTGGGACATATGGCCCATTTTTGACTAGTCGTTGGGGACGTTCTTAAACGACTAGTCGCGGGGGACACTCTTCGGCCACTCATTGGGGACGTACTTAAATGAGTGGTAGTTGGAGACACTCCTGGCCGAGCTAGAGATCGCGCGCGTTCCTTCTGGTCCATGCGGCTCAAAATCGCGGCGTGATGTGGACGGCTGGGGTCGAATTGGCAACATTTCGAGCCTGGCTTCGGTATTGAGACTGGTTCTTTATTAAAATAGATTTCCAGACAATTGAGCGGCTGGGGGGTTAACCATGAGGGGCATGGGAGACACAATCGCATATTTGCGTCGGGGCATTCGGGAGATTATATGCCTGGCGCTGTTCTTCTTCACGTTTTTGGCGTGCGAGTATCTCTTTGATGTGCGCATGGCCGAGTTCGTGC
>CABUZF010000243.1 GCA_902495985.1 uncultured Collinsella sp. | reverse complement strand
GGATTCCCTCGGGCAGCTCGTAGCCGTGCAGGTCGGTTGAGCGCATCAGAATGGCGTCGGCCTCTTCGGCGGTGCTCACAAATTCGTAGCCTTCGCCAAACTCGACTTTGCCGTCTTTGGTGATGTCGTCGATGGTCTTAATCTTGCGCATGAAAAACTCCTTAGCTGGTTTGTTTAAAACAAGTGGTTTGAAGTGGCTGATCGGCCCGCGTGCTGCGGGCTAGTTAGATCGCTGGCTCAAACCGTGCTGCGCTTCGAAGTCCTTCATGTACGTGGCCAGTGCCTGCACGTCCTCCATGGTTACGGCGTTGTAGACGCTGGCGCGCATGCCGCCGACGAGGCGATGGCCCTTGACATTTTGAATCTGGTGCTCTGCCGCGCCTGCGACAAAGGCCGCGTCGAGCTCGGCGTCGCCGGTGCGGAAGGTGATGTTGGCGATAGAGCGGCTGTCGGCCTGCGTGGTGCCATGGAACAGCTCACTTTGCTCGAGCAGGTCATAGAGCAGATTGGCCTTGGCCCAGTTGCGCTCGGCCATGGCGGCAAGTCCGCCGGTCTCCTCGACCCAGCGGAATACCTTGCCGCACACGTAGATGCCAAAGGTGTTGGGCGTGTTGAGCATGGAGCCCTTGGCGACCTGGGTCTTGAGGTCCAGGTACTGCGGCGTCTGCGCAAAGGCGGGGCCATCTGCGATGAGATCGTCGCGCACGATGACCACGGTCACGCCCGCGGCACCGGCGTTTTTTTGCGCGCCGGCGTAAATGAGCCCGTAGCGCTCAACGTTGAGCGGCTGCGACAAAAAGCAGCTCGAGACATCGGCGACCAGCGGTACGTCGCCGCAGTTGGGCAGCTCGTGGTACATGGTGCCAAAGATAGTGTTGTTCTGGCAGATGTAGACGTAGTCGAGCCCGTCGCCCGCGGCCTCGGCGGCAATGCGCGCGTTGACGTCGGCCATGTCTGGGATGCGGTCGAAATTGGTGTCCTCGGAGCTCGCGAGCAGTACGGCCTCGCCGTACTTGGCGGCCTCCTTGTATGCCTTGTTGGCAAAGTTGCCGGTCACGATGTAGCCGGCGCGGCCGCGGCGCATGAGGTTCATGGGGATGCCCGCAAACTGCAGCGTGGCGCCGCCCTGCAAAAACAGGACACGGTAGTTGTCGGGGATGCTCAGCAGGCGGCGCAGGGTTGCCTCGACGTCGTCGATGATCTGCTGGTACATGCTAGATCGATGGCTCATCTCGAGCACGGACATGCCGCAACCGCGGTAGTCCATCATCTCGTCGGCGATCTCGGCGAGCACGCTTGTAGGCAGCGCGGCCGGGCCAGCTGAGAAGTTGTGCACACGTGCCATCTTCTAGTTCCCCCTTGTAGTCGTTTGGACGTTCGGGATACTTTAGCACAGTGGAGCGCCAGGCGCGACCGCATCACAGCAAAACCCGAGTGCGCCGCTATGATTTACAGGATGGTTACATGGGGGAGGGGTGCTTTACTCCTCAGGCAAATCCAAATCTGCGAGCGAAGGCATGAGGTTCTCTAGGCGCTTGATCTCTTCGCCGCAAATTAGCTACCTCCTGGTCACTACGACGCCGGCGTGGCGATGACGGCTTCGTCGCCGGCGTATATTAGGGTGTTGCCGTCGGGGATGATCGTCTGGCCGTCGCGTTTGAGCATCACGACGATAAAGGGATGCTTGCCTTGCGGCACATCGCGAAGACGCTGGCCGGCCAGGCGACCGTGGGGCGTCACAGTGACCTCGCGCAGCGTAACTTCGGCACGCTCTTCGAACGTCGGGGCGGCCATCACCAGCAGATCGCCTTCCTCGATGACGGTATCGCCGTTGGGCAGCACCGGGTGCGCCCCGTCTCGCAGCACCAGGACCACGAGCATATCTGTGGCGCTGCCAATGTCCGCGAGCGAGCGTCCGGCAAACGGATGTCCAGCGCCCACCTTGAGCTTTACAAACGACATGCCGTCCTCGTCGCGGTAGTCGTTAAAGGTGCGGCGCACGTCGCCGGTCGCATCGATCATATCGAGCTTCTTCGCCACCGCCGGCAGAAGCGAGCCCTGCACCACAATGCTCGACACGGCAATCACAAACACCAGGTCAAATAGGTCGTGTCCGCCGGGAACGCCGGCCACCACGGCAAAGAGACTAAAGACGACCGAAGCTGCTCCGCGCAGACCCGCCCAGCTTACGAGCGCAACCTGGCGAGGGTTCGTCCTAAACGGCGCCAGCAGCATGCCTACGGCGATGGGGCGGCTCGCAAAGAGCATAAACGCCATGAGTGCCAGGCCCGGTAGCAGCATTTGCGGCAGGCGTGCGGGTGTAACGAGCAGGCCCAGCAAAAAGAAGATGGTCATCTCTGCCATCTCGGTGAGGGTGTCAAAGAAGTGCGCCATCTCGACTTTGCCGGTGATGTCGCTGGCACCCAGCACAATGCCGGCCAGGTATACAGCCAAAAAGCCGTTGCCGCCCAGGTAGCTCGGCAGCGCGTAGGCGACGATGGCCACGGCGAACAAAAAGATGGTCTGCGCGTCCTTGGCCGTTGCGTGCGCGCGTTCAATCAGGCGGCCCGCCGCCCAGCCGATGGCAAGGCCCAGGCCCACGCCCAGGATAATCTGCTTGGCCAGCAGTGCGGGAATGTTGATGTCGCCGCCGGCCGCGAGTGTAGCGAGCACAGCGGTGAGCATGTAGGCGACGGGGTCGTTGGAGCCCGAT
>CABUZF010000242.1 GCA_902495985.1 uncultured Collinsella sp. | reverse complement strand
TAGAACTCCTCCACCTCGGGCATGGGCTTGCCGTCGACGGGCTTGCCCATGACGTTCCAAATGCGGCCGAGCGTCTTGGGACCAACGGGCATCTTCATGGGCTCACCGGTATCGGTGGCGATGAGGCCGCGCTGCAGGCCATCGGTCGAGGACATGGCGACCGTGCGGACGACGCCGCCCGGAAGCTGGCTCTCGACCTCGAGGATCGTGCTCAGATGACCGATCGGGGTCTCGGCCTCGACCGTGAGCGCGTTGTAGATCGGGGGCACCGCACCGTCAAACTTGACGTCGACGACAGGGCCGATGATACGCACGATGCGACCATCACCGGCAGTCGTCTTCTTGGTGGCTTCCTCGACCGCAAGCTTTACGGTGTTATTAGCCATTACTGTTCCTCCAATGCTGAGGCTCCGCCGACGATCTCGTTGATCTCGGTCGTGATCGAAGCCTGGCGCACGCGACTATACGTGCGGGTAAGGGTCGAGATGATCGCGGTGGCGTTTTCCGTCGCGGAGTGCATGGCCTTGCGGCGTGCACCCTGCTCGGCAGCCGCCGAATCGATCAGGGCCTGGTAGATGACCGTCAGGATATAAGACGGTACAAGCTTGCCGAGAACATGCTCGGGAGAGGGCACGAACTCGAACGTGGACGAGATGCGCTTAGGGGCGTCGGTCTCGTTCTTACGCGGACCGTGGGCCATAGCGATCATCTCGGGGTCGAGCGGCAACAAATGCTCGACGCGAAGCTCCTGATCCACGCGGTTCTTGGCGTGGTGGTAGACAAGCTCGACACGGTCAAGCTCACCGGAACGATACGCATCGCAGATATGAGAGGAGATCATGCGGGCCTGATTGAAATCGGGCTCGGAGGAGTTGCCCTCAAAGTGCATGACGACGTTTGCGCGGTCACGGAAATACGTGGCCGGTTTGCGCCCGCACGCGATGATCTCGCACTCGATGCCGTCGTTCGCCCAAGAAGCGGCGAGCTTTTCGGCCGTGCGCTCCACCGTCGTATTGAAACCGCCGGCAAGGCCGCGGTCCGAGGCAATAACGACAATCAGGCCATGCTTGACGCTCTCATGCTTCTGCAGCATGGGATCGGTGCCCGAACAGGAGGCGTCGCCGGCGACCGTCAACATGACGTCGGTCAGCGCCTCCTTATAGGGCTCGGCCTGCTTGGAGCGATCGAGGGCACGACGGATCTTGGCCGTAGAGACCATCTCCATCGTACGCGTGATCTGCTTGGTCGTGGTAACCGAGGAGATTCGCTTCTTAATGTCGCGAAGGTTGGCCATAGGGCTTAGTTCTCCTCTGATCCAGAAACATCCGAATGGTGCTTGGCCATGAACTGCTGCTTGAAGTCGCCGATGACGCGCAAGAGCTCAGCCTTGGTGTCATCATCGATCTTCTTGGCGCGAACCTTGTCGAGCAGCGAGCCAAAGCCATTGTCCATGTACTCGATGAGCTCGGCACGGAAAGGCAGCACGTCGGCGATCTCCAGGTCATCCAGGAAGCCCTCGTTGCCAGCGAACAGCGTAACGATCTGCTCGCCAACCTCAAACGGCTTGTAACGCGGCTGCTTCAGGAGCTCTGTCATGCGGGCACCATGGGTCAGCTGCTTCTGAGTAGCCTCGTCGAGGTCGGAGCCGAACTGCGTAAAGCCGGCGAGCTCCTGGTACGAAGCGAGGTCCAGACGGAGGTTGCCGGCGACCTGCTTCATAGCCTTGGTCTGCGCGTCGCCACCGACGCGGGACACGGAAATGCCCACGTCGACTGCCGGGCGCTGGCCCTGGAAGAAGAGCTCGGACTGCAGGTAGATCTGACCATCGGTAATGGAAATGACGTTGGTCGGAATGTAGGCCGAGACGTCGCCGTCCTGGGTCTCGATGATCGGAAGAGCCGTCATGGAGCCATAACCGTTCTTCTTGGACATCTTGACGGCACGCTCGAGCAGACGAGAGTGCAGGTAGAAGATGTCGCCAGGATAGGCCTCGCGTCCGGGCGGACGATGCAGCGTCAGCGACATCTGACGGTAGGCCACAGCCTGCTTGGACAGGTCGTCGTAGATGACGAGCACGTGGCCGCCGGGGTTGGTCTCGCTGGCGGGCTTGCCGTCCTCGCCGTTGTACATGAAGAACTCGCCGATAGCGGCACCGGCCATAGGCGCGATGTACTGCATAGGGGCGGAATCGGCAGCGGTGGCCGAAACGATGATGGTGTAGTCGAGCGCACCGTGCTGAGCGAGGGTCTCGCGGATGTTGGCGACCGTGGAGGCCTTCTGGCCGATGGCGACATAGATGCAGACCATGCCCTTGCCGCGCTGGTTGAGGATAGCGTCGATGGCGATAGCGGTCTTACCGGTCTTACGGTCGCCGATGATGAGCTCACGCTGGCCACGGCCGATAGGCACCATGGAGTCGATGGCCAACAGGCCGGTCTGAACCGGCTCGCACACCGGGGTACGATCGATGACGCCGGGGGCCTTGAACTCGATGGGGCGACGGTGCGTGGCGACGATGTCACCCAGGCCGTCGATAGGCTGGCCGAGCGGATTGACGACGCGGCCGAGCATGGCGCGGCTCACGGGGATATCCATAATGCGGCCAGTGGTGCGACACTCGTCGCCTTCCTTGATGGAGTCGACGGCGCCAAACAGAACGGCGCCGACCTCGTCACGGTCAAGGTTCTGGGCAAGGCCGAAGACGGTCTCACCGGTATCGGAGCTCTTGAACTCCAGAAGCTCGCCT
>CABUZF010000241.1 GCA_902495985.1 uncultured Collinsella sp. | reverse complement strand
GCCCACGACCTGTACCAGCTGGTGCTGGACACGGCGAGCGGCAAGCTTACCAGCGCCGAGCGCCGCGGCTGTCACGAGATCAGCATCTGGAAGGACGGCGTCTGCCTGTAGCGATGACACGTTGAGCGCGTGATCGGGCAAGCTGTTGCAAAGACCGGACGACCCCGCTGAGGACATTCTCGGCGGGGTCGTTTTTCGTTTCTCGTTGCGTTGTCGTGCACGGCTTTTTTGGGGAAGGGTGCCCGGCACCTCCCTCATCTCCAGAGAACATTGAACGTTCACCTAGTGGTTGCGTGGTGCTGAATCGACTTGATAATCAAAAATGCAGGGATTTTTTCATTTTCAGGTCCGTTCAACGGCAAAAAACGACCGTTCAAGGATAATATACAAGTGAACGTTCACCTATTATAAGCAAATCGCGCATAATCTAGCTAAACGTTCACCCTGAACGGCATGCAGACAGACGTCGGTATGGACTCCAATGTCTTGTTCCAAGACAATCGAGAAAAGAGAGGGAGCTCGATGACTAACAAGATCGGTAAAAAGCGCAAGATCACATTCTGGACGCGCTTGGGCTTTGGTATGGGCGGCATGCTCAACTCTGGTGCCCTGACCTTTACGCACAGCTACATGGTGCTGTTCCTGTCCACGGAGTGCGGTCTGTCCGCAGGCGAGGCTGCGCTGATCAGCTCGTTCGCCATCTATCTCAACGCCATTCTGTGCCCGCTCATGGGCTTTGTGGCCGATAACTTCTACGCTACCAAGATCGGCCGTATCTTTGGCCGCCGCCGTTTCTGGATCTTGCTGGCAATCCCGATGATGGTCGCCGAGCCGCTCATCTTTGTGGCTACGCCGTTTGGTTTCCCGTACTACTTTGTGCTGTACCTGATCTACAACGTCGCGTATACGTTCTGCACCGCCAACCTGTCGCCGCTTACCATCGAGATGACCGACGACTTCAAGGAGCGTACGTACCTCACCGGCTACAAGCACCTCTTTGGTAACGCCGCCGGCTTCCTGATGGCAGCACTCGTCGGCTTTGGCTTTGGCACCTTCGGCGAGACCAACCCGTTCAGCTACTTCATCATCGCTACGGTCAACGCTTCGGTCATGGCAATCTCGCTGCTGTGCGTGTACCTGTCCACGTGGGAGCACACACCCGAGGAGGTCGCTCAGGAGAAAATCGAGAGCGTCGGCGAGGGTATCAAGAAGTTCTTCATCGACGTTGTCTCTACCTTCCGCAATAAGTCCTTCCGCAAGGTCCTGTATGCACAGGTCTCCACGAAGCTCGCTGCTGCCTGCTGGTCTGCCTGCCTGTCCTTCTTCATCGTCTACTGCCTGCAGATTCCTAAGTCCTACGAGTCCGTGATGGAGATGCCCGGCAAGGTCGTCGCTATCGTCTGCACCGCCATCTGGGTCGCCCTCATGGCCAAGAAGGGCTTCCACAAGTCTTGGTACCTGGCCAACGTCGGTTGCGCTGCGTGCATCATCGCCTACAACTACTTCGCCTTTGGTCAGATCAACGGCACCTCCACGGTCGCCATCGCCATGATCGCCTACCCCATCATCTTCGCTATCTGGAAGTTCTTCTACGTTGGCTTTCAGTATCTGCCCGATGTTCTGCTCAACTACATCCCCGATGTCGATGAGCTCATCACCCTGCGTCGTCGCGAGGGCATCTACAGCTCCGCTCAGCAGCTCTGCCAGCAGATCGCCCAGGCTATCGCCGTCAACGCATGGGCTATCGTCCTTGCTGCCTCCGGCTTCATTCAGACCGCCGGCAACAGCGACGCCGTGACCCAGCCCGCCACCGTGCCTCTGTACATCTGCGGCTACATGCTTATCGGCTGCGCCGGCTTCTTCCTGCTCGCGGCTATCCTTGCCCGCGGCATCAAGATCGACAAGGAGCAGTGCGACATCCTCTGCGACGAGATCAAGCGC
Organism: uncultured Collinsella sp.; assembly: GCA_902495985.1. Taxonomy (GTDB): domain Bacteria; phylum Actinomycetota; class Coriobacteriia; order Coriobacteriales; family Coriobacteriaceae; genus Collinsella. The sequence goes on along the minus strand of CABUZF010000241.1, from coordinate 819 downwards.
GTCAAGGAGGGCGGCAAGATGGCCGACGTCCAGCCCGAGGTCAAGGCTCTTTGCGAGGAGCTCTCCGGCTTCAAGTACGAGGACTGCTTCGCTCACAACAACGTTGGCTTCCAGGACGGCAGCGTAATCCCCGCCGAGTAGGGCAGGCGCATCGTCCAAATCACAGGGCCGTGCCACCGGAGATCAACCGGCGGGTGCGGCCCTTTTTTAAAAACGAGTAGTATGAACTTGTGATTACATTTGAGGGAGAGACTCATGGAGACGAACGTTATCTGGCGCAACGCCCGCGCGGCCGTTATCGAGCTCGACGACGGTGGCTACTTTACCTGTGCCGATACGTGGGAGATCTTTGTCAACGATGAGCCCGTCGGTACCACGAATACGGTCGAGACCTATGTTGACGGCCTGGTTCCCGGCAAGCGCAACCTCGTCCGCTTTGTCTGCGGCGAGCGTGAGCTGAGTGTGGGCGTCACCACGCCCGCGGAGCCCTTTACCATCAATGTTCGCGACTGCGGCGCCAAAGGCGATGCCGAGCACGATGACACCACCAATATCCAGGCTGCCATCATGGCTTGTCCCAAGGGCGGGCGCGTGCTGATTCCCGCTGGCAACTACCGCATCAAGTCCCTCTTCCTTAAGAGCAATATCAACATCGAGCTTGCCGAGGGCGCGGTGCTGCTGGCCCGTCACGACCGCGCGGCGCTTGCCTACATTCCGGGCACGGTCACGGGTGACAAGGGCACCGGGTATGCCGGCACCGATATGCTGCCCCTGGGCCGCTGGGAGGGCGAGAGCTTTTCGACCTATTGCTCGACCTTT
>CABUZF010000240.1 GCA_902495985.1 uncultured Collinsella sp. | reverse complement strand
TCGGCCGCGTGACGCGTGCCGTCAACGCCCAGGGTGAGGCCGTGGCACTCAAGCAGCTCATCTTGCCGGCGCGCGATGAGTTCGACGACGATGCCGCTCACGAGGCGCTGGTCGCCAAGTTCAAGGCAGCGTTTCGCGAGGAATACGAATGCCATCGTGCCCTTTCGGGCCTTAAGGGCTTTCCCCGCCTCTATGGCTGGGGCGAGGTCGACGGTGTGCCTGCAATTGTCATGGAATGGGTCGAGGGCGAGACGCTTGCCCGCTTGCGTTCGCGACTCGCCGTGGATGATGCCGGACGCCTGTCGCCGCTTGTGGCGGCGCGTCTGGGTCGCGACCTGTTCGATCTGCTCTGCCGTATGAGCCTGGTGGGTGAGGGCTTTGTCCATCGCGATATCTCGCCCGCTAATATTATGGTGCGTACGGCGCGCCTGCCGCTTGACCGGCAGCTTGCCGAGGGCACCTTTGACCTGTGCCTGATTGACTTTGGCTCGTCGCTGGCGCTCGAGCCTGCGTCGGCCGTGGCCGGTACCGGCGGCAAGGCGTCGTTTACGGAGCGTTATGCCACGCTGCGTCGCGCGACGGTTGCCTATGCCCCGCCCGAGATGCTCACCGACGATATTCCCGATCTGCGCGCTTTGCGTATGTCGCCGGCGATCGACGTCTATGCCGCGGCAAGCACGGTTTACGAGCTCATTGCCGGCGTCGCGCCATACGAAGCCGCGCCGGGCACTTCGGGCACCTCGGGTTCGCGCAAAAAGACGCGCGACATCGCCAGCCCCTATCGTCTCAAGATGGACACGCGGCCCGACTATCCCATTGGTGCCCATGCGCCCGGTTGTGATTTGACTCAGCTGCTTTGTCGTGAGCCCGATGTGGCGCTCGCCGCGGCCGAGCAGGCCCAGCAGCTAGGGCTTGAGCCGGATTCCGAAGAGCTACGCGATGCGCTGGCGTTTGTCGATGCCCAGCTGTTCGACGTGGTGATGGCCTGTCTGTCCAGCCATCAAAAAGATCGTCCCGAGCCGGCGGCGGTCGAGGCGGCGCTCTCGGCGTTTTGTGACCACTATGCGCAAAATGTCGGTCGTTCGCTCCGCGGCGAGCCGCTCACGCCGTGCCCCATGGATGCGTCCGGCCGCGCGGTTCGTCGCGCGGCGATGATCGGTGCGGCGGTCGTTTGCAGCGTGGTTTGGGCTGTGGTCGTGGTTTCGGCCGCGCTGCTGGCGTCGGGCGCTCGCGTGACGGCGACTTTGGGATCGCTCGTGTGGTCTGGGCCGCTACCGGGTATTATTGCCGCACTGGCGTTGGCGCTGCCAGGCATAGCCGGCGTTGCCACGGGGGCACTTGCGCGCAATCGGCGCTCGGGGTTCCTGCAGGGTGTGCTTGCGCTTTCTGCCTGCGAGGTTCCGGTGCTGGTTGTGGCTGCATGTAGCGTATTTTCCCAACGCGCCGTGATGGGCGGCCTTGTTGCCGCTCTGGTTGCAACCTATACGCTTACGTGGTTTTTGCTTGCGATGGGCTTTGCCTTTGAACTTCCCGTTTCGGCACCGCGACGCACAAAAGCCCAGATGGCGACTCCGCTTGCCGGTGGAGCCGCAGCTGCCCGTACTTTTGGCAGACCTGTCGAAGTATCGTCCGATTCTATTTCTACGACCAAGGAGGCCTAGGTCATGGCATCCCAAGTTGAGCTCACCCCATGCGGGGCCATGTTTGACATCTTTAAGCGCGCGGCGCATCTGAGCCATATCGAGCTGTGCGGCTTGGTGCTTTCGTCCCGTCCGCTCGCCGACGGCCGCAGCCCGCAGAGCCGGGCCGCCGATCGCTCTTGGGTTTCCCGCTTTATCGTTCGCGCGCCGGTCGGCACGCTTCAGCAGCGCTACTTTGCCGAATACGGTACCTCGGCTGCGCGTATTATGTCGCAACTGGCCCTGCGCCAGCGCAATCCCATGGACTCCACGGCTGTGATCAATATGGTGTGCGGTCCTGCAGGTGAACCGATGGTACGCGCGCTCGAAGAGTGCCACCAGGACACGAATCTCTATCGCAACGCGCTCGATCGCCTGTCCCAGGCGGCGGAACTCATGCCCGCCGAGCGCGCCGAGGCCGTGCTGGTGCTGTTTGTCGCCGTCGGTTGTTCGGCGGATGTGCGGTCCTCGGTGAACTATTCCATCGACTACGCACACGCGACCTGTGGCGGAGGCACATCCACGCCGCGTTCGCTTGGCATGTCGCTGACTGCGGGCGAACGCGAACCCGCCCCGGCGCACCCCTTGGGCTTGCTGCGCGTGCAAAACAGTTTTGTCGTGAGCGCCCCGCGCTGGATTCAGCCGAGTGAGCAGGGTGTTGAGATTGGCGCGCTGGCCACTGGTGAGGGCGATATTACCGACGTCGGCGACGATGTCTCGGCCCGCCATGCCCATATCTGGTGCGATGCTCAAAATATCTGGCACGTCGAGGACTTGTCGTCCACCAACGGAACCGTGGTGGTAAACGGGGCCACGCGCGTCTGCATTCAGGTCGAGCCCGGCCGTTCCGCCCAACTCAATCCCGGCGACGAGCTCAAGCTCGGCGAATCCACTACCTACGCCATCCTCTTCGGTGCTCTCTAGCCGGCAGATAGGGACGTTCCTTTTAATATGAGCAGGACATTGTCAAGAGGCAAAATCGGGCCTGGCCCCAACGATATGGGGTCAGGCCCTCTCCCTATATCAGCCCGTCCGCGGCGACCTCGGCGTGTCTTACCGACGCTCGTCTTTGCAGTTTAATAT
>CABUZF010000239.1 GCA_902495985.1 uncultured Collinsella sp. | reverse complement strand
ATCTGGGAAAATGCCTCAATGCCAACAGCTGGACAGAATTGTTATGACACCGCAGGTTGGGCAAACGTCAGCGAGCGATGTCCAGAGCGAACAAGTCGGCATGAAAAAGGCGAGGCATTGACCTTCTGGTCGTGCCTCGCCTTTTGAATGGCAAATTGTCGCTCTGGGCGGCGCGCAGCGTCGACCGGTCCGCCGTTCGTTAGAACGGCGGAACAAGATTAGTGCTCGATCCAACAACGTAAAGTTTCGCCGGCTTGCAGGTGACGCAGGTTCTCTGCGGCGATGTCGACAACGTTGTTGAGCGTGGCGGCTAGGTGGAACCAGCCGGAGACGTGTGGCGTGATGAGCATGTTGGGCGCATCCCACAGTGGGCTTGTTTCAGGCAACGGTTCGGGGTCGGTGACGTCGACCGCGGCACCGGCGAGATGTCCCGACTCCAGAGCGACAACCAAGTCGTCGGCGACCACAAGATCGCCGCGGCCGCCGTTGGCAAAGAAGGCGCCCGGCTTCATCGCGGCGAAGAACTTGGCATTCGCCAGACCGCGGGTCTCGGGCGTGCTCGGCATAAAGGATGCGACGACATCGGCCTCGGCCAGGCGCTCAGACAGGGCATCCATGCCGTCCATGTCCTCAAATACAATGGGGTAGACGAGCGGATGGCGCTTGATGCCGCGGACGTGCGCGCCCATGCTGCGGCAGAGCGTGGCGAAGTGGCCGCCGATATCGCCCGCGCCCAGCACCAGCACGTTGGCGTTTTTGAGCGAGGTAACCGGGCCCAAATCCTCCCAGCGATGCTCGCGCTGCAAGTCGTGATAGCCGGGCAGGCGCTTCATCATAGACAGCACCATGGCAAACATGTGCTCGCTCACGGCTTGGCCGTAGGCGCCCACCGAGCAGGAAAGCTTGGCGTCGGCCGGCACGGTGCCGGCGGCCAAGTAATCGTCATAGCCGGCGGTCTGCAATTGCAACAGCTGGAGATGCTCGCATGCGGTAAGCAAGGCAGGGTCAATGTTGCCCAAGATCACGTCGGCGTTGGCGACCTGCTCACGCGTGATGGCGTCGGAGCTCGTGTAGATAAAGTCCTCGCCCGGAGCGCTCGACTCGAGGATCGCGCGGTGACGATCGTTGACAGGCAATAAAACCAGAATGTTCACAAGCAGTCCTCTCCGCCCAACCTGCCAAAAGGGGACAGATTTATTTTGGCATGTTTTATCAGGCAAAACGTTCAAATAAAACGCCGGATGCAAGACGGGCGTGCCCGTTAGCATCCGGCGTCCGCACGGCTACCAGCTCAGCAGCTCGTAGCCGTCCTCGGTCACCACGAGCTGTACCTCGCACTGGGCCGAATCGCTACCGTCCTTGGTGCGCACGCACCAGCCGTCACCCTTGCTAATCTTGATGTCGGGCGCTCCGGCATTGACCATGGGCTCGATGGTAAAGACCATGCCCGGAGCCATGATGGTGTCCACATCGGGCGCCTCGGTGGTAAAGCCCACAAACGGGTCCTCGTGGAACTCCTTACCGATGCCGTGTCCGCCGTACTCGCGCACCACACTAAAACCGGCGTCCTCGACCGTTTTTTGCACGGCCTCGGCCATTACGGACAGCGGCAGCCATGGCTTGACGGCCGCCAGACCCGCCTCCACGCTGGCGCGGGTGACGTCGACCAGGCGCTGGCGCTCGGCAGATACCTCGCCGATGCAGAACATACGGCTCGAATCACTAAAGTAACCGTCCAGGATCGTGGAGCAGTCCACGTTGATGATATCGCCCTCGTGCAGCACATCCGCATCGCAGGGGATACCGTGGCAGACGACGTCGTTGATCGAGGTGCACACGCTCTTGGGGTAACCCTCGTAGTTGAGGTCTGCCGGCGTGCCGCCGTGCTCGACGGTGTAGTCGTAGATCATCTGGTCGATCTGGTTGGTGGTCATGCCTGCGGCGATATGCTCGCCCACATAATCGAGCACGCCCACGTTGATGGCGGCCGAGCGCTTGATGCCCTCGATATCGGCGGGAGTCTTGTAGAGCGTGCGAGGCAGAACCTCCCAGCCCTCTTCCCACAAGCGCTCGAGGCGCTCATCAAAGGCGCTATGGCATTTCTTGTATTTCTTGCCGCTGCCGCACCAGCAAGCGTCGTTGCGGCCAGGCACGGGTCCTTTGTCATACATGGCTAACTTCCTTTCATCCGCAGCTAGTATAGCCCACCCACGCGTCCATAAAAGTTGCGGTGATATAGTTCCGATTTAAGCGGTTTAACAGCATAAATAGGAACTATATCACCGCAACTGATGGAGCGGGATGGCGGACACTGGCTGCTGCGTGGTTTTGCTAGTAGCTCACCTGGCAGGGAATGCCGAGGGCTTGGACGCGCGCGGCAATGGCGTCGAGGGCCTCGGGCGCCGCTTTGGCAAGGCCGGCGATCGGTGTCTCGCGCGCCACCGTGTAGATGGTTGCTTCTTGTGGGCGAATGCGCTCAAGCGCCGCGAGCCAGGGGCCGACGTACTCCTCGCCGGTGTTGTCGATGAGCTTGCCCTGATACTCGCCGGTCAAAAAGATCGTCTGGATAATAACGTGACCTTCAAAGCTTGCGAACGTCTCAATCTGGTGCTCGACGTCGTAGGGGCCAACGGGCTGGTCGAGCAGCTGGATAAATGCCGGGTCGACCGTATCGAGCTTGAGGATGTTGTCGTCGACCATCATGAGCGCGTCGTGCACCTCGGGGCGGTCGGCGCGCGTACCGTTGGAGAGCACGGCGATCT
>CABUZF010000238.1 GCA_902495985.1 uncultured Collinsella sp. | reverse complement strand
GTCTTCGCGATAGGCGTCGGGCGCGGTGCCGCGAAGGGTCGCCACCAGGCCCGTCTTAAGGGGGCGCTCGTAGGGGATATTCATGGCGTCGAGCTGGTTGGCGATGTCAGAAGTCGTACGCTCTTCGACGAGGCTCAGCTCCGGGTGCTTATGGAAGTGCCGGCGCTGCTTAATGATGTAGGGCTCAAACTCGGCGGCGATATCTTGGATGGCCGCGGTGACGTCGTCTGCCGCGCGAGCCTCGGTCGCCGCCATAATCTGCTGTGCCTTGGTCTTCGTCATGGTCGATTTGCTCCTTGCTGGGTTGATCGCAAAATCGTACAGGCTCTCTCCAGTATGCCACCTGCCGCTAGGGCTGGTAAAGTTGCCGTTTGCCGCTTGGGGTTTTGTTACAAGGGCGGGGGAGTACACTCGGGGGTGTTGAATTTCCTGCCAGAGATGGGGATGCCCATGCAACATATCGATCGGATTATCCGCTCCAAGAACGTTTTTACCGCGCAAGACGGCATCGATACCGCCCGTGAGCTGGCGATTGCCATCGCAGGCGACCGTATCGTCGCAGTCGGTGCGCCCGATGACGTGATCGCCGCCGCTCCCGCCGCCACGTCGGTTATCGACTACGGCGAGCAGTTTGTCTGCCCCGGTTTCCATGACGCTCATCTGCACTTCTTCCATACCTCGGTCGGTTCCTCGCCGTACATGCTCATGGATATGGGCACGTCCGAGGCGGCGCTGGTGCAACATGCGCTCGAGTTTTCCCAGGACCTGCCCGACGACGCTTGGGTTGTGACGCAGGGCTGGCGCGATTACCGTTGGGACCCGCCCGAGCATCCAACCAAGGCGTCGCTCGATGCGGCATTCCCCGATCGTCCTTGCGTTATGTATTCGGGCGACGGGCACACGCTTTGGCTCAACAGCCGCGCACTCGAGGCGCTCGGCGTCACACGCGACAGCGAGCCGCCAGCGGGCGGCAGTTACGACAAGGATGCAAACGGCGAGCTCACGGGCATTGCTCACGAGGCGGCTGCCATGCAGCTGCTACCGCGCTGCCTTGAGTGGCTGGGGGAGGATCGCATTGCAAGCGCTTACTCCGATCAAATGAGGCGTATGGCCGAGCAGGGCATCACCTCGATCTGCGATATGTCGCTCATGCCCATGCCGGGCTGCGACTTTATCCGCGACGATGTTTACGACAAACTGCAGGCAGCCGGCAAGCTGGGCATCCGCGCTCATCTGTTTCCCACGCTGCTGGATGACCAATCGCGCTTGGAAGAGCTGCAGACCCGCTACACGAACAACGCGCTGCTCTCGGCGCCAGGCTTTAAGCAGTTCTTCGACGGCGTGTCGAGCGAACACACGGCATATCTCACCGAGCCCTATACCAATCCGCGCTTCCCGGGCGACCAGGGCCGTCTGACGGTTTCCGCCGAGCGCATGCGCAAGCTAGTTCTGGCGGCCGCGGAGCGCGGCCACACCGTGCGCATCCACGTCATCGGCGACGGTGCGATTCATGCCGCGCTCGATATCTTTGAGGAGGCCTCCGACCTGTACGGCCTGCCCCAGCACGGTCATAACACGCTCGAGCACCTGGAGAACCTTCTGCCCGAGGACATCGACCGCCTGCGCAAGCTCAACGTGGTTGCTTCGAGCCAGCCCTGCCACATTACACTCGACCCGGGTGGTCCGGAGCGCGACCTGGGTTTGGAGCGCAGCCGCATCATGTGGCCGTTTGCGACCTATAAGCAGCGCGGTATTCGCCAAGCCTTCGGTACCGACAGCCCTATCACGCCCGTTACCAGCATGAATGTGCTCTACACGGCTATCACGCGCCAGGACCCCCGCAGCCACTGGCCCGAGGGGGGCTGGTTGCCGAGCGAGCGTATCGACGCGGCAACAGCCCTGCGCAACTACACTCTGGGCAGTGCCTATGCGGCAGGCGACGAGCAAAACCTCGGCAGTTTGGAGCCCGGCAAGTATGCCGACCTTGTAGTCCTGGACCAAAACCTGCTCACCGTTGACCCCCAAGAGCTCCAGGTCACCAAGGTTCAGGCCACCTACCTGGCGGGCAACTTGATTTACGAGCGCTAATATTCATGTCGTATCGTTAAACGCGGCTCGTGCAGCCTATTTTGGGATAGCGCTCGAGCCGCGTTTGCGTTTTGGTGGGGATCCGCCATGAGCGTCCCTGCTCTGTTGGATTTGGGTGCGGGGCGGAGGTGCTGCTGCCCCGCGCTCAATTTGGACACCAGCAATGCTATCTCTTGGTGTTTTGCATACTTCCCATTACAGATTGCATAAAAAGGCTGGGATGTCCTTCCTGATCCTGATGTACCCCCGCCCGTGCCGTGCAAAAAACGGAGTATTCAGCACCGCGAGCTCTGCCGGTGCCGCTGCAGTCGGGTGGCATTGCGGAGATCGACGTCATTTTGGGGTCCGACGTGGCGCGAGGCATGCTTGTTTGTCTCGACGAGGCCTGTCTGCCGACCCAAATCGCCGGTCGAAGGCGTCCTTGGGACCAATATGGTGTGTCCGGCGTGTATGCAGCCGTCCTGGCTTGCTGAATACTCCCAAAAATGCACGGCGCTCCCCAGGGGACCCGTGCGCGCAGCGAAAACCATGCCCACGTTCCTATCCGCATCGCCATTTTGCTGCACTGACTTTTCTGAATGCCGGGACCGAATTAGTTAACCTGCCTCCCGTGTGGCTCCGGAGGGGCGGGGCATAAGGTTTATCGCGAGTTCCGCACGAGCCGAAGGCCACTTAATGTGGCCTTCG
>CABUZF010000237.1 GCA_902495985.1 uncultured Collinsella sp. | reverse complement strand
TACCGCCGACATTATCGACGAGCTGCACGGGGCGTTCACCGGCGATGACGCGAGCGACTTCCATTATCTGAGGAAGCTCGGCTAGCGCCATGAGAAGCCGGCTTTCCATGGCATACGACGAATCGGGGCGCGCCGCGCGGTGTCGCGTCGTGACGGCGCTGCTCGCTGTTGCCCTCATCCTGCTCGTCGGGGCCAACCTGTGCATCGGGAGCGTGCTCGTGCGCGCAGACCACATCCTCGGCATCCTTTCGGGCGGCGCGGCCAATTCCATGGAAAGCCAAGTCATCTGGGAGATTCGCCTGCCGCGCGTTCTTTCAGCCGTGCTTCTCGGCGGGGCACTTTCGCTCTCCGGGTTCCTGCTGCAGACGTTTTTCAACAACCCCATCGCCGACCCGTTCATCTTGGGCGTCTCCTCGGGCGCAAAGTTCGTCGTCGCGCTTACGATGATCGTACTTCTGGGCGCGAACCAGGCCATGTCCTCGCCGGCCATGGTGGCCGCAGCGTTTCTGGGCTCGCTTATCACCATCGGCTTCGTGCTCCTCATCGCACGGCGCATAAGTTCCATGGCCATGCTCATCGTGGCGGGCGTCATGGTGGGATACATCTGCTCGGCGGCGACGAACTTCCTCATCGCCTTCGCCGACGACCAGTCCATCGTGAACCTGCACAACTGGTCTTTGGGTAGCTTCTCGGGTTCGAGCTGGGATGACGTCGCGGTCATCGCGGTCGTGGTGATCACCGTGAGCGCATGCGTATTCGCGATATCGAAGCCCCTTTCCGCCTTCCAGCTGGGAGAAGCCTACGCGAAAAGCGTCGGCGTGAACGTCGCACGCTTCCGCGTGGTGCTCGTCCTTCTAGCGAGCATGCTCTCCGCCTGCGTGACCGCGTTCGCTGGTCCGGTGTCGTTCGTAGGTATCGCGGTTCCGCATCTCGTGAAGTCGGCGCTGAAGTCGTCGAAGCCCATCCGCGTGATTCCTGCGTGCTTCTTGGGGGGCGCCATCTTCTGCGCGGGCTGCGATTTGATCGCGCGCACGTTGTTCTCTCCCGTCGAGCTTTCCATCAGCGCCGTCACCGCCATCTTCGGCGCGCCGGTGGTTATCGCGCTCATGTTGAAGAAGCGGGTGAGGTAGATGGGGGAATTCGTGCCGCGGCCCAAAACGCTCAGAGGGGAGTCGAACCTCGAAACCCCGGTCGCAACGAAGGCTGACGGAGCGCCGCTTTTCCGCATAAGCGACCTATCGGCGGGCTACGACAAGAAGGTCGTAGTCGAAGGCGTCGATCTGGAGGTTCGCGCGGGCGAGGTCGTGGCGCTCATCGGGCCGAACGGCTCGGGCAAGTCGACCATCTTGAAAACCATCACACGCCATCTGGCACCGCTTGCCGGCACGGTCGAGCTCGACGGGCGGGAGATTTCCCGATGGAAGACGGCGGAGTTCGCAAGGAACCTTGCCGTTATGCTGACAGATCGCCCCCGGACCGAGCTCCTCACCTGCCGCGATATCGTAGAGGCGGGAAGGCATCCCTACACCGGGCGAATGGGCACACTCACGCCCGATGACCATAATCGGGTCGACGAGGCCATGAAAACCGCACGTGTGGAAGGGCTCGCCGAGCGTGACTTCATGCAGATAAGCGACGGGCAACGCCAGCGCGTCATGCTCGCACGCGCCATCGCGCAGGACCCGCGTGTGCTCGTGCTCGATGAGCCCACGTCGTATCTCGATATCCGCTACCAGATCGACCTGCTGCGAATACTTCGCCATCTTGCGAAATCGCGGAATGTTGCTGTCATCATGTCCATCCACGAACTCGAGCTCGCGCAGAAAAGCGCCGACAAGGTGATTTGCGTGAAGGACGGCCGGGTCTTCCGCGCCGGCGCACCCGAGGACATATTCACGCGCGAGACGATTGGTGAGCTCTACGGCCTTCAACATGGCACCTTCAACGAGCGCTTCGGCAGCGTGGAAATTGGGCGCCCGCACGGCGATGCGCACACGTTCGTCATCGCCGGCGCAGGTACGGGGTCGGCTGTGTTTCGCCAGCTCATCCGGCATGGCAAGGCGTTCTACGCGGGCGTTCTGCACGAAGGGGACATCGACTGCGAGCTCGCGCGCGACCTGGCGACGGAATGCGTGTCCGAACGCGCCTTCGAGCCTATCGGGGATAAAACCATAGCCCGCGCCAAAGAGCTCCTCGTCCACTGTGCGCGCCTCATCGTTTGCCCCACCGCCTTCGGCACCATAAACGCCCGCAACGCAGAGCTCGTCGAATTCGCACGCTCGCATGGTATCGAGGTCATGCAAGCGTGCGAAGGCGCATTGGAGGATTCCAAATTGGAGTGGGAAGGATAAACTGGACTTTCTTTTAAAGATCCTCAGGCTACAGCTCCCACGCGGCGAGGTCTACAAGGCGCCAGAGAACCTCGTGAACAGGAATTTCCACGCCGACGAGCCCAACTAGGCCTAATCCAAGCGAGATTCCAGACTCGACAAACAATTGAGAGTCAGATCGTTGGCGACCCCAGAGACGCGCTCGATAGGAACCGAGTCGTCAGACAGCGCCCACGTGCGATAGATACCGATAATACCCGATAGCAAAAACGCCAAATAGTAGTCGAACATTTCGTCCTTGAGACCTTGAGGCAGAAGATCGCGCTCGGCAATCTCGTGTTCGAGCGGTGCACGAAGACGAGCCATAAAATCATCGAGCGGAATGTTCTCGATCAGCTGGCGATTGAGCACCAAGTTGTTGCACAGTGCCTCGTTAACGGTTTTAAAGAAGGTCG
>CABUZF010000236.1 GCA_902495985.1 uncultured Collinsella sp. | reverse complement strand
GGCCGCATCAACAAGGACCTGTCCAACAAACTCATGCTCGGCGTGTTCCGCGTTGCGGCCTATATCACTACGCTGGTGTTGGTCGCCATTATCGCCTACGTGGTCATCAACGGCTTGCCGCATATCTCGCTTGACTTTATCTTTGGTTGGCCCCAGGGCGTCAACGCCGAAGGCGGTATTTGGCCCACGATCGTCTCGACCATCTACGTGACGGTGCTTGCCATGCTCATCTGCACGCCGATTGCCGTGCTGGCGGCCGTCTATCTTGCCGAATACGCCAAGCAGGGTAAGGTCGTCGAGCTCATTCGCTATGCTGCCGACGCTTTGGCCTCGGTGCCCTCCATCGTTATGGGCCTGTTTGGCTACGCCTTGTTTGTCGAGGCCATGGGCTTGGGTCTTTCGATGGTCTCGGCCGCTTTGGCGCTCGCGCTCTTGATGCTTCCCATCGTCATGCGCACCACCGAGGAGGCCATTCGCGCCGTGCCGCGCTATATCCGTTGGGGCGCGTACGGCCTGGGCGCCACCAAGTGGCAGGTCGTCTCCAAGATCGTGCTTCCTTCTGCCTTTGGCCGTATTGCCACGGGTATCGTCCTCGCCATCGGCCGTGCCATTGGCGAGACCGCGGTGGTGCTCTACACCATGGGCCAGGCCATCAATCTACCTATTTCGCCGCTCGATTCCGGCCGCCCCATGACGGTTCACCTGTACCTGCTTGCCAACGACGGCATCAACATGAACGCAGCCTATGGCACCGCGCTCTTGCTGATGGTGATCATTCTGGCCTTCAACCTGTTTGCGCGCTTCCTTTCGCGCAAGCGTCGCTAGTTAAGGAGTTCCATGTCCGTTTATCAGTCCGCTCCCACGCTGGAGCAAGCGGCCATTACGGCCAAGGATTTCAACTTTTGGTACGGTGACTTTCATGCGCTGACGGGGCTTGACCTCAACATCGCCAAAAACGCCATCACCTCCTTCATTGGCCCTTCGGGCTGCGGCAAGTCGACGTTTTTGCGCTGCATCAACCGCATGAATGACCTGATCGAGGGTACGCGCGTCGAGGGCACCATGACGCTCGACGGCAACGATATCTATGCCGAGGGTGTCGACCCGGTCGATCTCCGTCGTCGCGTGGGCATGATCTTTCAGCAGCCCAACCCGTTTCCCAAATCCATCTACGAGAATGTCGCCTTTGGCCCTCGTCTGCAGGGCGTGACTAGCAAGAGCGACCTCGACGACATCGTGGAAGAATCGCTCAAGCGCGCCAACCTCTGGAAAGAGGCATCCAATCAGCTCAACAAGGATGGTTTGGCGCTCTCGGGCGGTCAGCAGCAGCGTCTGTGCATCGCGCGCGTGCTTGCGGTGCAACCCGATGTCCTTCTGATGGACGAGCCCTGCTCCGCCATCGACCCCACGTCCGTCTCTAAGGTCGAGGATCTGATGGCCGAGCTGGCGCCCGAGATGACGATCATCATCGTCACGCATTCAATGCAGCAGGCAGCTCGTATTAGCGACTACACCGCATTCTTCTTGCAGGAAGTTGCCGGCGAGCCCGCCACGCTCATCGAGTATGGTCAAACCGACGCGATCTTCACCAGCCCGGTGGACTCGCGGACGGAAGACTATATCACCGGCCGCTTTGGCTGATCGGTGCGACTAGTCCCTAGCCGATCGGACCTGGTCCGGTGCGTATTCACTGTGCGGGTGGCATGACCGCACTCAACTGATTGGAGTGAACCATGCGCAAACTGTTTTCCCGTCAGCTCATCGAGGCCCGTCACGAGATGCTGGGCATCTACGAGGCCGTCGATCTTGCCCTTCACGACGCCGTGAAGGCCTATGTGACCGACGACCGCAAGCTCGCCACCAAGACCAAGAAGCGCACGCTTTCGATTGACGCGCGCTGCGCTAACTTGGAGGCCGTGTGCTACAACCTGATCGCCACGCAGTCGCCAGTCGCCTCCGACTTCCGCTTGCTGCAGACGATTATCTACGTCGACTTTAACCTGCAGCGCATGACCGATAAGGTTCGCCAGATCTGCCGCGCCACGCGTCATATGATCAAGGCCGACATCTCGCTGCCCCAGGAGCTTGTCGGCACGGTCGAGGCCGAGGCTGAGGCCGTCTACCAGGTGCTGGGCTCTTCGCTTTCCGCGCTCGTCACCAATGATATGTCCATCATCTGCAACTTGGCCGTCGAGGACGAGCCAGTGCACGCCGCCTACGAGAAGTTCTTCCGCACCTTTAACCGCATGGACACGGGCGATTTTATGGACGACGACAGCAACTATGACGACCTGCGCCGCGCCATCATGGTTTCGCGCTACCTCGATCGCATCGCTTCGATTTCCATCGATGCCGCCTGCCGTCTGACCTTCCTGTTGACCGGACAGCGTATGACTGCCGGCGATATCGCCCGCACTGATGAGGATGAGCTCGAGAGCATGCGCGTGCCTTCGGGCGAGGGTGTTATCATGAGGCCCGCTGTCGACGCTCGCTACGTTGCCAAGGTGCCCGCTAACGAGGTCAGCGAGGGTCTTCGCTACCTGCTCGATCATCTTGAGGATGAGGACGATAGCGAGGACGACGAGGAGTAAGTAACCCCGTTCGTCGAAAGATTGTAAATACCTAAGTGAGCGCGGCCTTGCACATGCGGGGCCGCGCTCTTGCGTTAGCATGGGACTACTTGTTTGGCTGTCAGCGGAGGCGATTAGCAATGGATAACTATTTGGACTTGATGCGCGCTCGCCGCGAGCAGATTCTGGAACGTTTTTATGCGGCGCTCGATCGCG
>CABUZF010000235.1 GCA_902495985.1 uncultured Collinsella sp. | reverse complement strand
GCATGATGTGCCTGGGTCACGTGCTGCTCGAGGAGCATCAGCCCCACGGTGTCGGCAACCATGCCTGTATCATTACCGAGCCCAACGACGAGCTCATGGGCGGCGTGCGCAAGTTGCTCGAGGACCTTCACTTTGTGGGCTATTCCAACTTTGACGTTAAGTACGACGAGCGCGACGGCTCGTTTAAGTTCTTCGATTTCAACACGCGCCAGGGCCGCAGTAACTACTACGTCACTAACAGTGGCTTTAACGTTGCCAAGTATGTGGTGGACGAGTATGTGTTCAACCGTCCATTTGAGCCGGAGTTTGTGACGGCTCAGGACGAGGCCCTGTGGATGGTCGTCCCCATGGGCGTCGTCGACAAGTACGTCAAGGATCCCGAGCTGCGCGCTAAGGTGCATCGCCTGGACAAGGAAGGCAAGGGCGCCGACCCTTCGTTTATGAAGGGCGACTTTGTCTTTAACCGCTGGCTGCGCATGTGGCACACCAAGCTGCGCCACTTTAAGCTGTTCAAGACGTATTACAAGTAGATGAGCGCGGCGCCCGTCCGGTTTGCATCGGGCGGGCGCGGGTATGATACGCGCAATTGCGCAAGCGTCACCAAGGAGGCGGCGATGGAAAAGCTGGGAGTTATCGGCGGCATGGGCGCCGAGGCCACGTCGTATTACTACGACCAGGTAGTGCGTCATACGGCTGCTGCCTGCGATCAGGAACATATCGACATGGTGGTGCTTTCCAAGTCGACCATGCCCGACCGCACGTTGGCCATTAAGACCGGCGAGCATGCCAAGCTGCTGGCGACCATGAAAGAGTGTGCCCAGGCACTCGAGTCGCTGGGCTGTGCGCACATTGCCATTCCCTGCAACACGTCGCACTACTTCTACGACCAGATCCAGTCGTTTACGAAGGTGCCGATTATCCACATGCCGCGCGAGTCGGTTCGCTATGCCCTTGCGGGTGCGGTGATGGGGGAGTGCGAGTTCGACCCCAACTTGAGTATGCCGGCCGAGCCGGTGCACAAGATTGGCATCATGGGCACCGACGGAACCGTGGGCGCGGGCGTCTACGGCCGCGAATGTAAGGCTGCGGGTGTTGAGGTCGTCTATCCCAGCGAGAAACGTCAGAACGATGTGATGTCGCTTATCTACGATGATGTGAAGGCCGGACGTGAGCCCGATATGGATAAGTTCGACCGCGTGATGTGGGAGTTCGCCCGTAGCGGCTGCGACCGCGTCATTCTGGCCTGCACCGAGCTCTCGGTGCTGCAAAAGTACCGAGAGATGCCCGAGATCACCCTCGACGCCATGGATGTCCTGGTGCGCGAATCCATCATCCGCAGCGGCGCCCCCTACCGCCTCTAGCTTCCGACCCGCCAAAAAGGGACAGGTTAATTTTGGTAGGTTTTATCTGGTGAAACAGTAAAGGCCTCGGCTCGTTTGGTGCGAGCCGAGGCCTTTTGCGTTGGGCGGTTGCTGTCGGTGGTGAACTAGAACAGGAAGCCGATGGCGATGGGGGCGATGCTGACGATGAGCACGGCGATGTCCAGGCCCTTGATGGGGTAGCGCTTGTACGAGCTGGCGCGCGTACGCAGATAGAAGCCGCGCTGTTCTGCCGCCAAGGCTGTGGCATCGGTCTTGCCCACGCTCGAGATGAGCAGTGGCACGCACAGTGGCAGCATGAGCTTAAGCTTCTTGATGGGGTTCTTGGTGTCGTACTCGACGCCGCGTGCGGTCTGCGCCTCCATGATGGCGTTCATCTCCTGACCAAACACCGGCACAAAGCGCAGCGCCGTGGTAAAGGTGAAGGCATAGCGATACGGCACGTGCAGCACCTCGACGCAGGCGTTGGCAAGGTCGTTGAGCTTGGTCACCATGAGCATGAGGATGAGTGGTAACGCCACACCCAGCAGGCGCAGGCAGGCCTTCGATCCTGTGATGAGGCCCGTGTCGGTGATAAAGCCCCACACCACGTTGCCATCGCGCATAAAGGCCAGCTGGAGCACCAGCATGATAAGCGCGAGCGGAATTAGCAACTTGAGCAGCGAGAACAGACGGTCGACGACGCCGGCGTAGGCACCCAGTGCAAGGGTGAGTGCCAAAAAGCCCAGCAGCGCCACGTAGGTGTCGGACAAGAAGATGCCGACGATGATGGCGGCGGCGAGGCCCAGTTTGACGACGGGGTTCAGGCGATGCAGTAGCGTATCGCCCGGCATGTAGTCGATGACGTTAACCACGGTGGACCATCTCCTTGGTAATTCGAACGACATCGGTGACCTCGCTCACCTGCGCAAAAGCGGGCGAGACGGAAGATGCCAGACGGCGCGAGAGTTCAATAACCTGGGGAGGCTCCACGTAGGCACGCCGCATGAGATCGATGTTCGAGAATAGCTCGTGCGTGCGGCCGCGGTCGAGGATGCGACCGTCGGCCATCACCACGATGCGCTCGGCAAAATCCGAGACGACTTCCATATCGTGGCAGACCATGATAACGGCGCAACCACGCTCGGCCATGGTGCGCACCGTTTCCATGACGGTCATGCACTCGCGGTAATCAAGGCCGCTCGTGGGCTCGTCGAGCACGACGATCTTGGGCTCTACGACCACGACGGAGGCGAGTGCCACCATTTGTCGCTGGCCGCGCGAAAGCGAGAAAGGCGCCTCGTCGGCCGGCAAGCCAAAGCGGTCGATGACGAGTTGGGCACGACGCAGAGCCTCGGCGCGGTCCATGCCGCCAAGCTCCAAGCCAAAGGCGACCTCGTCGAGCACGGTGTCCTTGCAGATTTGACGGTCGGGGTT
>CABUZF010000234.1 GCA_902495985.1 uncultured Collinsella sp. | reverse complement strand
GGTTAACGGCATGGGGCATGCCCGGCCTGCAAAAAAAGAGGGACGCTGCGGCCTCGTCGGGCTGCGGCAAGAGAAGGGACAACCATGATTCTCAACGGACCGGGGATTAGTTACACCGAGCCCGACATCGGTTCGGAGTTCGTGCCGCCGCTTCCGGAGCATCCGCGCGAGGCAATCGTCAAGCTGTGCGAGCGCTGCACCAACCGTCTGCTGCATCGCGATGAGCTGCTGGGCTACGAGTACTGGTCGTTTGCCGAGGCCGCAACCGACGAGCAGGCCGAAGTGCTCTGCAAGATGAAGATGCGCCGTCCCTATACGCTGCCCGAGATGGTCAAGCTCACCGGCATGCCCGAAGCCGATATCGAGAAGATGCTCGACGACATGAGCTACACGGGTCTGCTTGAGTACAACTGGGAAAACCCCGAGCGCGCCAAGCAGTGGGTGCTGCCCATGCTGGTGCCGGGTTCCGCCGAGTTTCTCAACATGCGCGTGAGCCAGCTCGAGGAACATCCGGTCTATGCCAAGTTCTTTGAGCAGGCGTCCAAGGGACCGCTGTCCAAGGCCACGCCGATGGTGCCGCCCGGAGGCGCCGGTATCGGCATGCATGTCATTCCGGTCGAGAAGGCTATCGATGCTTCGAGCACCTCGGTGCCGATCGAGCATATCGAGCATTGGCTCGACAAATACGATGGCAAATATGCCGCTAGCACCTGCAGCTGCCGCGCGAGCCGTCGCGTGATGGGTGAGGGCTGCGCCGACGACCCGGCCGATTGGTGTATCGCCGTGGGTGATATGGCCGACTACGTGGTCGAAACCGATCGTGGCCATTACGTGACCCGCGACGAGGTCTACGACATTTTGCGCCAGGCCGAGGACAACGGCTTTGTGCACCAGATCACCAATATCGACGGCGAGAACAAGATCTTCGCCATCTGCAACTGCAACGTCAACGTGTGCTACGCCCTGCGCACCTCTCAGCTGTTCAACACGCCCAACCTGTCGCGCTCGGCCTATGTCGCCAAGGTCGAGAAGGACAAGTGCGTTGCCTGCGGTCGCTGCGTTGAGGTGTGCCCGGCCGGCGCCGCCAAGCTCGGCCAGAAGCTCTGCAGCAAAAAGGCCGGCGGACAGGTGCCCGAGTATCCGCGCCAGGAGCTGCCCGATGCCACCAAGTGGGACCACACCAAGTGGTCGCCCAACTACCGCAACGACAACCGCATCGAGACGCATGAGTCCGGCACCGCTCCCTGCAAGACGGCCTGCCCCGCGCACGTTGCCGTTCAGGGCTATTTGAAGCTCGCGGCTCAGGGTCGCTACGACGAGGCCCTAGCACTCATTAAGCGCGAGAATCCGCTGCCCGCTATCTGCGGCCGTGTGTGCAACCGCCGCTGTGAGGATGCCTGCACTCGCGGCCGTGTGGACGCCGCCGTGGCTATCGACGAGGTCAAGAAGTTCATCGCTCAGCGCGATCTGGATGCCGCGACCCGCTATGTCCCGCACGTGGTGACGCCGACGCGCGCTGGCGGTTTCGATCAGAAGATCGCCATCATCGGTGCCGGTCCGGCCGGCCTGTCCTGCGCTTTCTACCTGGCCGAGAAGGGCTACAAACCTGTCGTGTTCGAGAAGAACGAGCGCCCGGGCGGCATGCTCACCTACGGCATTCCCAGCTTTAAGCTGCAGAAGGACGTCATTGAGGCCGAGGTCGAGGTCATTCGCCTGATGGGTGCCGAGTTCCGCTATGGCGTGGAAGTCGGTCGAGACGTGACGCTCGACGAGCTGCGCGCGCAGGGCTTTAAGGCCTTCTACGTTGCCATTGGCTGCCAGGGCGGCCGCCTTGCCGGCATTCCGGGCGAGGATGCCGAGGACGTGACCGTGGCCGTCGACTTCCTTCGCGAGGTTAACAGCGGCAAGATCGATACCCTGTCCGGCCGCACCATTGTAGTGGGCGGCGGCAACGTGGCCATCGACGTTGCCCGCAACGCCTGCCGTCTGGGCTCTGAGCATGTTGAGATGTTCTGCCTGGAGAGCGAGGCCCAGATGCCCGCCAGCGAGGAGGAGCGTCGCGAGGCCGTTGAGGACGGCGCTCACATCAGCTGCGGCTGGGGCCCCAAGGAGATTCACCTGGACGAGGCCGGTCGTGTGTGCGGTATCACCTTCAAGCGCTGCACGCGCGTTTTTGACGACGAGGGCCGTTTTGCGCCCGAGTACGACGAGAACGATCTGCGCCGTGTCGATGCCGACCGTGTCGTCATGTCGATTGGCCAGTCCATTGTGTGGGGCGACCTGCTGGCTGGCTCCAAGGTGGAGCTTGGCCGCGGCCAGGGTGCCCTTGCCGATCCCCAGACTTACCAGACCGCCGAACCCGACATCTTTGTGGGCGGCGACGTCTACACCGGCCCCAGCTTTGCCATCGACGCCATCGCCGCCGGCCACGAGGCCGCGGTGTCCATCCATCGCTTTGTGCAGCCGGGCTCCACGCTCACCATCGGCCGCAATCAGCGCCGCTACACCGCGCTCGACCGCGACGACGTTGTGCTCGAGAGCTACGACAACGCGAGCCGCGAGGTTGCGCATGTGGACCGCGAACGCGAGAAGGCTGCGCCGTTTAGCGAGTATGTTGAGACCTTTACCGAGGAGCAGGTGCGCGCCGAGACCGCCCGCTGCCTGGGCTGCGGCGCCTCGATCGTCGACCCTAACAAGTGCATCGGCTGCGGCCTGTGCACCACCAAGTGCGCGTTTGACGCTATCCATCTGTATCGCGACCGCCCCGAGTGCTCCACGATGGTCAAATACGAGCAAAAGCTCCC
>CABUZF010000233.1 GCA_902495985.1 uncultured Collinsella sp. | reverse complement strand
CTGACCGCGCTCGGCTGCCAGCTCGCAGCCGTCGTGGATGGGCTGACCGCCGCCACCGACGCAGCCGCCCGGGCACGCCATGACCTCAACGAAGTCATAGCTCACGCGGCCGTCGCGAATCGCGTCGAACAGACGGGCGGCGTTGCCCAGCCCGTGCGCCACGGCGACGCGCACCTTGGTGCCATCGATATCGGCGACGGCTTCCTTCCAGCCGTCCAGACCACGCACGTCGGTAAAGAAATCGGCGTCGGGGTTCTTGCCCGTCACCAGGTAATAGGCCGAGCGCACGGCAGCCTCCATCACGCCGCCCGTGGCGCCAAAGATCACGCCCGCGCCCGTGCCAAAGCCCAGCGGCGTATCGAGCGGCTCCTCAACCAGCGTATCCACGCTCACGTGGCTCGCGCGGATCATGCGCACCATCTCGCGCACCGTCAGCGCAACGTCCACATCGGGCGTGCCGTCCTCGCCCACCATGCTCGGCAGCGCGCACTCGGCCTTCTTGGCCGTGCACGGCATCACGGACGCTACAAACAGACGCTCGGGCTCCACGCCCAGTACCTTGGCGTAGTAGGTTTTGGCGATGGCGCCGAACATCTGCTGCGGCGACTTGGACGTGGACAGGCTGTCGACAAACTCCGGATAGCGCGCCTTCACAAAGCGCACCCAACCCGGGCAGCAGCTCGTAAACATGGGCCAGCCGCGGCTGTCACCCTCGCCCTTGGCGGCGGCGCCCAGGCGCTCGAGCAGCTCGGAGCCCTCCTCCATAATGGTGAGGTCGGCCGAGAAATCGGTATCGAACACGTACTCAAAGCCCACGCGACGCAGCGCACACGCCAGGCGCTCGACGGTGGCCGCCTCACGCGGAATGCCGAGCTCCTCGCCCCAAGCGCTGCGCACGGCCGGCGCAATCTGCACCAGCACGATCTTGTCGGGATCGGCGAGAGCATCGAACACGGTCTCGGTATCGTCGCGCTCGCGCAGTGCGCCCGTCGGACAATGCGTAATGCACTGGCCGCACGCGACGCAATCGGTCTTGCCGATTGGCACGCGCCCGCGGGTACCCACGGCGGTATGCGTGGCGCGGTTGGTCAGGTCCCAGATCCCTAGGCCCTGTACGCTCTCGCACACCTTAATGCAGCGCATGCATTTAATGCACTTGTCGTTTTCGCGGATGATGGGAAAATCGAAATCCCAGCCCTCGCCCGTCAAATGCCTTTGATACGGCAGATAGAAAATGCCCAGGTCATTGGCGATGGTCTGCAGGTTGCAGTTGCCGCTGCGCACGCAGCTCGTGCACTGCGAATCGTGCTGGGACAGCAGCAGCTGCACGTTGGTGCGACGGGCTTCGCGCGCCTTGGGGCTGTTGGTGTGGACCACCATGCCGTCGAGCACGTAGTTGTTGCAGGCAGCAACCAGCTGGTCGCAGCCCTCAACCTCGACCACGCACACGCGGCAACCGCCGATCTCGTTTAGATCGCGCAGGTAGCACAGGGTAGGAATCTGAATGCCGACGGACTTGGCTGCGTCCAGGATCGTGGTGTGCTCGGGAACCACGACCTCGCAATTATCGATAGTGAGCTTAACCATATTGTGCGCTCCGTTTTCGGTGTTGTCGCTGACGGTGGTTTTGTTGGGCTCTACCATTCCAGGTTCCTCCCTCCGCGGAACGCGCCAAAGCCAAAGTGATCGCAGCGCAGGCAGCGGCTCGCCTCCTGGCGCGCCTCCTGCTCGGTGAGACCCTGCTCGACCAGATTCCAATCGTGAATGCGCTCGCCGGCCTCGCGCTCGCCCAGCTCGCAGCGGCCGCACTCGTGCTTGCCCTTAAACTGGACGGTCGGCAGCTCCACGTCGAGCTTGATCTTGTGGTCGAAGCCCAGATAGCGGTCGATGTTTGCCGAAGCCACGCGGCCGGCATTGATGGCGCGGATGACGGTAGCGGGGCCGGTCTGGCAGTCGCCGCCGCTAAAGAGGCCATCGAAGTTGGGCACGGCGCCATCCGAATCGGTGACGACGCAGCCCCACTTGCAGGCAATGCCCATCTCCTCAAACGGCTTGGAATCGATGTCCTGGCCAATGGCGACGAACACGCGCTCGCAGGGGATGACGTGCTCGGGCGTGGCGGCGGCACGCGGAGCCGGACGACCGCGGCGGGGCTCGCCGATAATCTGCGGCTGCACGCGCAGGCCGTTCACGCGACCGTCCTCGCCCGTCTCGATGGCGAGCGGGGCTGTCAGCTCCAGCACTTCGCAGCCCTCGGCCTGGGCACCGGCGATCTCGGCATCCTGGGCCGTCATATCGCAGATGCGACGGCGGTAGACGATGCTTACCTTTTCGGCACCGCAGCGCACGGCAGAGCGTGCCACGTCCATGGCAACGTTGCCGCCGCCGATGACGCACACGCGCTGGCCGCTTAGGTCGGGCAGCTCGTCATCGCCGATGGCGCGCAGCATCTTGACGGCCGACTCAACGCCGGGCGCCTCTTCGCCCGGAAGGCCGAGCTTCTTATCGCTGTGGGCACCGATGGCCAAGTAGACGGCATCGAACTCGTCGCGCAGACGGGCGAGCTCCTCACCGCTCACGGAGTGATCGAGCTCCACGTCGATGCCGGCGCTCAAGATCCAGTCGACCTCGGCCTGCAGGCGCTCGCGCGGCAGACGATAGCTGGGGATGCCGTAGCGCAGCATGCCGCCCAGGTGGTGGCGCTGCTCAAAAATGGTCACCTTGTGGCCCATCACGGCCAGATAGTAGGCGCATGAAAGGCCGGCCGGGCCGCCACCGATCACGGCGATGCGCTTGCCGGTGTTGTCGGCCACGCTGGGCTTGTAATCG
>CABUZF010000232.1 GCA_902495985.1 uncultured Collinsella sp. | reverse complement strand
TACAGCAGCCAGCACACGGCCCAATACGGGAACGACTGGAAGGGGCCCTTCACCGGAGTCGGAGCGGCCGCGCCGCCGCCCGTCACCTGCGCCGTCGCGGCATTGGCGGCCTGCGCACTCCAGCTTGCCGCTTGCGCCGCCTTAGCCGCAGCATCACTCGCCTGTGTTGCCGCCTCAGTCGCACGCGCCGCTGCCTCATGGGTGCGGGCACGTTCCGCCGCCTCGGCCTCGCGCTGACGGGCGCGGTCCTCGTTCTCAAACTCGATATCGTCCTCGATCTCATCGCTCGGATTGAGCAGCTCGTCCAAACTCACGCCATAGAGTTTAGCGAGCGAGATCAGGTTCTCGGTATCGGGCGAGCTCTCCGCGCGCTCCCATTTACTGACCGCTTGGCGCGACAGCCCCAGCTTTCGTGCCAGTCCTTCTTGGCTAAAGCCTTTGCTGCGGCGAAGGTCGGCGAGCCGCTGCGCAGTTTCTACATTCATGGTTCCTCCTATGTGATGCCAGCCGTACCGCCGGACCGCTTTTGTTCTTAAGGCGCCTTGCACAGTTAAAAATCTATCCGCCACCGCCAAAAGCATGCCACCTATTCTAGTGAGATTTTTGACAACCGGCGGTTGCGGGCGCATATGAGCTGCGGAAATGTGTCCAAACAAAGCAATGACCCGTAGCTTGGTTGTCCCCGTTGCGGCGTTAACGGTAGTATGGTCGTACTGTTTATTCCGCACCGCCAACGGAGGGAGTTCCGCGCCGTGAACCGCGATTTCGCCTCATCGCTCATCCAGCTCAACAACACGTTCTATCGCGAGCACTCCGCTTCCTTTTCCGATACGCGCCAGGCCCCGTGGCCCGGCTGGGTACGCACCATGGATATCGCGCTCGAACAGCTCGACGTCGCCACGATCGAGCATCCCGTCCGCGTCTTCGATCTTGCCTGTGGCAATATGCGATTCGAGAACTTTGCCGCCGGCGGCGCACTTGCCGCCAAGGGCGTCGATGGCGCAAACCCCTCGGCAGATGCCAGCTGCCCGTTTGAGTTCTATGGCGTCGACTCGTGCCAAGACCTGGCCATCGATGCACATGGCCACGCGCTGCGCATTCCCAACCTGCACTTCCAGGAACTCGACGTGCTCGACGCCCTTATGAAGCTCAACCCCGCCGAGACGCCCGACGTGCTTTTCGACGCCCCGCTCGCCGACATCTCGGTCTGCTTTGGCTTTATGCACCATGTGCCGTCGTGCGAGTACCGTGTACGCGTGCTCGACGCCCTGGTGCGCCAGACGCGCCCGGGCGGCATCATCGCCATCAGCTTTTGGGAGTTTATGAACGACGAGCGCATGGCGCGCAAGGCTGTTCGCGCCGAAGCCCGCGCCGAGCTCACCCCGCCGTTTGAGGGTTACGATTCCGCACAGTTTGAAGCCGGCGACCACCTCATCGGCTGGCAAAACGACCGCCACGCCTACCGCTATTGCCATCACTTTGACGATCAGCAGATCACCGACCTGGTGCGCGGCGTCCGTACGTTCTACAAGAGCGGCGAGGTCCCCGTGCGCGAGCTTGAGCGCTTCCATGCCGACGGTCGTAGCGGCGAGCTCAACCGCTATGTGATTCTCAAGCGCCTGTAGGCACCGACGACTCGCCGCCGAGCCGCACCACATCTTTCGGGCAATCTATGCCCGCCCTTTTCAACCCATTGACGGAACGCGCGGCCATGCGTTTCGCATTTATGACCAAGGAGCCTCATGGGAGCCGTCCACGTTCGCACACCTAAGAACTTTGTGCTCGAGGAGCGATTGGAGCGCTACGCCGATGCGATTGAGACGAACCCCGAGGCCTATGCCGGAGATTGGCGCGGGGCCTGTGCGCCCGCAGGCAGCAAGCCCTTCGAACACCTTCACCTGGATCTTGGTTGTGGCAAGGGAACGTACCTTGTAGAGCGCGCGGGCCACGAGCCAAACACCCTCTTTATCGGCATGGACCAGGAGCCCATCTGCATTGCCTATGCCGCGCAGAAAATCTGCGAGCAGGAGCTATCCAACGCACTCGTCCTGCCCCGAGGCGCCGCATCGCTGCCACAGCTATTTGCCGCAGGCGAGCTCGATGCCATCACCATCAACTTTCCCACGCCGCAGCCCAAGGCCAAGTACGCCAAAAAACGACTCGTCCATGTCGACCATTTGATGCTCTACCGCCCGCTCTTTGCAGCCAACGCCACCGTCACGCTGCGCACCGACAGCAAACCATTGCGCGATTACGCCCTGGGACAGTTTGCCGCGGCCGGCTACGATACGCTTTGGGTAAGTGACGACGTACGCCGCGACCATCCCGAGCATCCCGAGACCGAGTACGAGCGCCGCACGCGCGAGATGGGTGCCGCCGTCTATGGCATTCGCGCCACACCTGGAGCGCAGCCCAGCGATGAACAGCTCGCGGCGGGCCGCGCGCAGGAGCAAAGCCTTGCCTGCTACCTGCCCGAAAACCTCGATGCGCTCACCTATGTACCTCTGGGCATGGAAGAGGCCGTCGAGAACTTTAGAAACCGCGCCCGCAAAGGCAAGAAGCGCCTGCCGCAGGAGTCCTAGGGGCTTCTGATGGTCGCGGCGTCGGCAAACAAGTGAAAATAGGCGTCAGCGAACGACCCTCAAACCTAAGTGAGTAGACTTTTTTGCAATAGCCAAGCACAACCCGCATAACGAAAACTAAAACCGCAGGTAGAGCTCTTGCGCAAAAGCCATGTGCTCGCGATATTGCAAAAAGTCTACTCACTTAGCTGGCAACTGCACCAAACGGCTGGGCAGAACGCCCATTTCCTGCATTTTCTCGCGCGCTGGCACCCC
>CABUZF010000231.1 GCA_902495985.1 uncultured Collinsella sp. | reverse complement strand
TCGGTATCCATACCGCTGAAGGGGCCACCGGTGCCAAACTCCTCACCGGTGTAGAACTTGCCGTCGTCATCGACCGGCATGCAGATGTCGGTGATGCCCTCCTTGAGGCAGGCAAAGTAGTCGTCGACGCCGTGGCCGGGCGAGTTGTGGACGATACCGGTACCGTCATCGACACCGACGTAATCGGCCAGCAGTGCCACGCCCTCGACACCGTCAAAGATCGGCTGCTTGTAGTGAATGTGGTGGAAGGTCTCGGCGGGAACCACATAGGGCTTGCCGTCGACCATAACCGGGGTGTACTCCCAGCCAAACTCCTCGCAGCACTTGGGAGCCAGGTCCTCGAGCATGACCTCGGCGCGGCCGTCGTGCTCGACGGCGACGTAGGCGGCGCCGGGCTTGAGGGAAACGGCCTGGTCGGAAGGGATGGTCCACGGCGTGGTCGTCCAGATGATAAAGTCGACCGCGCCGTTGAAGTTCTCGAGGCCGGCGGGCTTGGAGGTCATCTCAAAGCGCACGAAAATGGACGGGCTCGTCTCATCGGAGTACTCAATCTCGGCCTCGGCGAGTGCGGTGTGGCAGTGCTTGCACCAGTGGACGGGCTTGTGACCGCGATAGATCATGCCCTTGTCGAACATGGCCTTGAAGACCTCGATGTCGGCGGCGTCATGCTGGTGATAGAGCGTCAGATACGGGTTGTCCCAATCGCCGAGCACGCCCAGGCGACGGAAGCCGGCCTTCTGCAGCTCGATGTTCTCGACAGCGAACTTGTTGCAGAGCTCACGGATCTTGGCCGTAGAGGTCTGGTTGAACTTCTCGGTGCCGAGCTTCTCCTCGACCTTATGCTCGATCGGCTGACCATGGCAGTCCCAACCGGGGACATAGGGAACCTCATAGCCCTGCATCATCCAGTAGCGGTTGATCATGTCTTTGGAGATCTTGTTCATGGCGTGGCCGATGTGGATCGGACCGTTGGCGTACGGAGGACCGTCGTGCAGCACGAACTTCTTATGCCCCTCGTTCTTCTTTAGAACTTGCTCGTAGACCTTGTTGTCCTGCCAGTCCTTGAGTCGCTTGGGCTCGGACTTGGAAAGACCGGCACGCATGGGAAATCCGGTTTTGGGCAGATTCATCGTCTGCTTGTACTCGTTTGCCACGGTACCCCTTTCTTGTCATGGGCGCGCACGCCCTCTGGGCACCAAAAAAGCGCCCGTCCCTGCAAGCTGGGACGAAGCGCCACAAAACGAGCTGCACGCCCGCAAAAGCTCTTCGCTTAACCACCCAGCTTAGATGCCCTCGCCCGCATATTCGCGCACTCGCATCCGTTACTCGGCTGGCCTGTATCGACGACCATCTCGGCGATGTCTACTAAGACGAACCTGCGCGGCACGTCCGTTGGGACCGCAGCTCCGGGGTGATTTTCATCGGTCGCATGCACGGGTTCTCAGCGCTCCCCGCTCTCTGTGGCATGCGGACGGCCGACTACTCGTCCCCATCAACGCTTATGCGGAGTATGCTAGCACGTTCAGCGCCGGCGAAAAACCCTCAACACTGGTTTTATACGTTCAAAATTTCTCGCGGCTGTGGACCTTCTCTTGGAGCAAAATACCTGAAAGCACTTTATCGAACGAAAGAAGGTTGCTATGCGCACGATTGGAATGAGCGACTACACCGTTGGCGAGGATTGCTTTGACGAGCTGCCCACCGCACTGGCGGAGTACGGAGCGACCAAGGTCGCGATCATCGGTGGCAAGCGGGCACTGGCCGCAGCACTTCCCGGTATCGAAGCTGCGCTAGCGGGTACCGACGTCGAGATTCTGGAGACGCGCGTCTACGGCACCAACAGTACGCGCGCCAATATCGCCAAGGTCGTAAACTCCCCCGCCTGCCAGGAAGCCGACGTGCTCATTGCTTGCGGCGGCGGCAAGGCGCTCGACACCGTGAAGACCGCAGCCATCGAGCTCAAGAAGATCGTCTTCACCGTCCCGACGATTTGTTCCAACTGCTCCGCCGCGACCGCCATTGCCGTTGTCTACAACGACGACGGCTCGCTCGAGGGCTATTCGTACCCCAACCGCCCCGCTCACATCTTCATCAACCCCAAGATCATCGCCGAGGCACCGGCAGAATACTTCTGGGCCGGCGTGGGCGATGCCCTGTCTAAGCAGCCCGAGGTCGAGTACGCAACGAGCGGCGGCAACCTGGAGCACACCGCCGGTCTTGGCCTGGCACTCGCCCACACCTGCTCCGAGCCGCTATTTACCTATGGCGTCCAGGGTCTTGAGGACGTGCGCCAGAACCTGTCGAGCGAGGCCGTCAAGCAGATCGCGCTCGATATCGTGGTCAACACGGGCTATGTCTCGAACCTGACCAACCAGAACGATTACTACTACAACTCAAGTGTGGCGCACGCGTTCTACAACGCCACCTGCAGCATTCCGCGTGAGGGCACTTACCTGCACGGCGAGGTCGTGAGCCTGGGCGTGCTCGTGCTGTTTGCCTATACGGGCGACACCGAGAACCTTGAGCGCTATGCTGCCTTTAACAAGCAGATGGGGCTGCCCGTGACGCTTGAGCAGGTCGGGCTTTCCGAGTCCGATATCCCGGCCCTGTGCGGGTACGCGCACGCCACCAACGAGTGGAAGCAAGGCAACCCGGAGCCCTTCACCGACGAGAAGTTCGCCGCCGCCATCAAGGCCGCCAACGCCTACGGCAGCACGCTCTAGGCCTAACCCAAAACCACCACAAAGGGGACAGTGAACTGCCTCCCATTTCTTGGACATCGGGAAATGGGAGGTTTTCCATGAGTATAGACCTCAGGGTGAAGCACGACCTGGAGTCCAGGAGGCGGGCCG
>CABUZF010000230.1 GCA_902495985.1 uncultured Collinsella sp. | reverse complement strand
GCCGAGCGGCACGTCATCGGTGCCCGCGGCAAGCTCGATCACGTTGGCGTGCTTCTCTACGGGCACGGACTCGCCGGTGAGTGCGGCCTCTTCGATCTTCATCGTGGCGCTCTCGAGGACGCGGCAGTCGGCCGGGACGGAGTCGCCCGCCTCGAGCATGAGGACGTCGCCGGGCACGAGCTCGGCGCTCGGCAGATGCACGAGCTTGCCGTCGCGCAGCACCTTGGACTGCGCCGCGCTCATTTCCTGCAGGGCCTCGAGGGCCTCCTCGCTCTTGGCTTCCTGGACCACGCCCAGCACCGAGTTGACGATAACGACGAACATGATAATGGCGACATCGGCAAAGTCCGCCTCGCCCTTGACCATGCCCGTGAGCGCGCTGATGACGGCGGCAACGATCAGCATGATGACCATAGGGTCGGCCATCTGCTCAAAGAAACGCTTCCACAGCGGCGTCTTCTCGGCTTCCTCGAGCTTGTTAGGGCCTGTCTTGGCAAGGCGCGCCGACGCCTCGCCGTTGCTCAGGCCGAGGTTCTCATCGACACCTTGGTCGCTGAGCACCTCCGCCGCGGCGGACAGGTATTCCTTTTGCATATAGAGTCCCCTCCTGGGATTCGGGCCACTCAGCAGATTGATGCCCGATCATAATTCCCAGGAGAAGGGCAAGGGCTCATCAAGGCTGCCGTGCTGAGCGGCAGTTGATAATGGCGCTATGGTACCCCAAAGCAACGCGTCTAGCCAAAACAATCCATTTGGAAATACGGTCCATAAGCAACGGTGCAGACCGTGTGATGCTCAACATTGATAAAACGTTTTTTCTTCGGCGCATCGTCAGACTGAAATATCGCCCAGATAGCAGCGGTTAGAACGGTTGGTAAAGTTTTTGCATATACCGTTTTTCCGCAAAAAATGAACTTCTAATTCGGCATACGGTCGATTTTTTGGGGTATTCGGTCGTCATTTCGTTATAATCATCTCAGTTTTATTTCTTATGGTTTATCTATCAGCGCAAGACGATGTCAGATGGAGGTCTGAATGTACAAGCGCACCAAGATTGTATGCACCATGGGTCCCGCCTGCGATAGCGACGAGACCATCCGCGAGATGATCAAGGCGGGCATGAACGTCGCCCGTTTTAACTTCTCGCACGGCTCCTACGACGAGCACCACGGTCGCATCGAGCGCGTCCGCCGTATTTCCAAGGAGCTCGGCATGCCCGTCGGCATCCTGCTCGACACCAAGGGCCCCGAGGTCCGCACCGGCCTTTTGGTCGATGGCAAGAAGGTTGCCGTCAAGACCGGCGACAAGATCGTCGTCACCGCTCAGCCCACGTCCGAGGATTTCCACGGCACCGCTGAGCACATCTCCCTCGACTACCTGGCTCTGCCCTCCGAGGTCGAGAAGGGCTCCCTCATCCTGATCGATGACGGCCTGGTTGCCCTCGAGGTCGAGTCCGTCGACGGCCAGGACATGACCTGCGTCGTCAAGAACGACGGCCTGATCGGCGAGCGCAAGGGCGTCAACATGCCCAACGTCAACATCTCGCTGCCCGCCATCACCGAGCGCGATCGTCAGGACATCCTCTTTGGCCTGACCGAGAACATCGACTACATCGCCGCTTCCTTCATCCGTGACGGCGAGTCCGTCCGCGGCATCCGCGAGCTTTGCCGCGAGAACGGCGGCGAGCACGTGACGATCTTCCCGAAGATCGAGTGCGCCCTGGGCGTCGAGAACTTCGACGAGATCCTCGAGGCTTCCGACGGCATCATGGTCGCCCGTGGCGACCTGGGCATCGAGATCAAGCCCGAGCTCGTTCCCCACATCCAGAAGGAGATCATCGCCAAGTGCAACGCGGCCTACAAGCCCGTTATCACCGCTACGCAGATGCTCGACTCCATGCAGCAGAACCCGCGCCCGACGCGCGCCGAGGTTGCCGATGTTGCCAACGCCATTTACGACGGCACCGACGCCGTTATGCTGTCCGGCGAGTCCGCTGCCGGTAAGTACCCGGTCGAGGCCGTTAAGATGCAGGCCAGCATCGCTCTCGAGACCGAGAAGTACCTCCCGGCCCACGCTCCGCTCGAGGTTCCGGCTGACGCTCACGGCACCCGCGTCGTCAACAACGTTGTGGGTATGTCCGCTGTGAACATGGCTACCACCGTTGGCGCCAAGTGCATCACCGTGCCGACGACCACCGGTCGTACCGCTCGCCTGATCTCGCACTTCCGTCCCAACATGCCGATCTGCGCATTCTCCCGCCACGAGTGGGCCGTCCAGCAGATGATCATGTACTGGGGCGTTATCCCGCACCAGGCCGAGATTACCCAGGGCACCGTCAACGGCACGATCGTCAAGGCGATCGAGACCGCCAAGGAGCTCGGCTACGTCGAGGCCGGCGACCTGACCGTCGCTACCGCCGGCGATCCCCGCATGAGCGTCCAGCTCGAGGACAAGGTCTCCTCGACCAACGTCGCTTACGTCGCTCAGGTGCGCTAAATCGCACTTGCAAGCAGATTTGCATTGCAAAGGGCCCGGAAGGCATTGCCTTCCGGGCTTTTTTAAGACCTTCTTCATATGCCGCCTCATCGATTTGCGTTCAGTCGCAAGCCTCTCCGATGCCGAGCGCACCACCGAAGACGCCTGCGACGGGAGCTGTTGGTCAATTGGGATGAACTGTTCTCCGTAAAGCCGGCCGGCTAGCAGCTAGCGATCAGGGGGACTGCCGGAACGTCAGAAGCAGCAACGCGAGCCGCAAAACCCGTCTCGGTTAGCTCGACGACCTCGGTAAACGTTGCGTCGAAGAACTCCTCGGTTAGCAGGCGGTATGGCGGATGATCGGGCTCACCAGGGTTTTCGCGTACAATCTCGTG
>CABUZF010000229.1 GCA_902495985.1 uncultured Collinsella sp. | reverse complement strand
ATATCTGAGCCGGCGGAGCTGCCGAACAACGATGCAAACGAACGGGGCGCGGATGCCGTGGGGTGTCTGCGCCCTGCGCTATGATGGAGGCTATGGATACTCAGACCCCAACATATTCCGATGACGAGCTAACCGCAGCGCTTGCCGAGCACCTGGCATCGCTCGATCGCGACGACAGCTATCGCGTGGAGCGTGTACTTAAGCGCTCGTCCGTTGAAACAACCGAGCTCGTGTACTTTGAAGGAACCGGCGGTGGTTCGCTCGGCCCCTTTGTCCGTAAACGCATCGATGCTTCGGCTCAAATCGGCGGGGCATACGAGCGTCTGTTTGCCGCCCAGCGGGCAGGCAGGCGTTTTGAGCACCTGCCCAGAATCGTCGATTGTCGTCGTGTGGGCGACGAGCTCAACGTGGTTATGGAATACATCGAAGGGGAGACACTCGGGGCGCTGGTGGACCGTCTGGGAGCCACCCCCGATTATGCGCACGAATTGTATCCTGCCCTATGCGATGCCGTGGGCGAGCTCCACGCCGGTTTTGCAATGGCGGGGGAGACGTCGGCGCCGGTGATCCATCGTGACCTCAAGCCGTCGAATATCATCGTGACGGGTGCCAACTATACGCCTGATGACGGCCTGACATTTTCATCGCTGGTGATTATCGACTTGGGGATCGCCCGCGTATGGCGCGATGGCGCCGATACCGACACCGTCAAGTTTGGCACGCGACCCTATGCGCCGCCCGAGCAGTATGGGTTTGGGCAGACGAGTGTGCGCAGCGACGTCTACGCACTTGGCGCCCTGTTGTTCTTCTGCTTGACGGGAGTCGACCCTAAACCAGGGCTCGACATGCGCGAGCAATGCAAGGCGCGTGGCATTCCCACCCCACTTGCCGATGCCGTCTGCATGTCGATGGCGCTCGACCCGGCCAAGCGTTTTGCGAGTGCGGAGGCGTTGGGACGGGCGACGCACGCAGCATACGACCTGAGTCGTCCCGTGCGGCCTCCTGCGCCTGCGCCTGTCCGTACTCCGGCCTCGGAGACGGTGCTGACGCCCCAAGGGCTCCAGAACCCTGCAGGGCTTCCTAGGCCTGCCGCCTCCGCTGCATGCGGTCTGCTCTCTCGCGTTCCGGAGTCTCTGGGGCGCATTTGGAATACGCTCGTCTGCTTCTCGCTGCTTGTGTTCTTTGTCGGAAGTCACTTTGCCGTCTTTCACCCCACCGGAGCAAACCAAAGCTACCCGACGTGGCTTCTCATAATCGAGTATTTTTTCTTTGTCGATGGCCTTATGGTGCTTATGCATTTTGCGCTGTTCGATAAGCGCCGTCTTCGTCGGCGATTCGCACTGCTCGACAGCTATCGCGGCAAGAAACTCGCGAAACTCTGGCTCAAGGCATTGGGTGTGCTGCTCCTATGCATGATCGTCATAGTCGCGGTTGCCAATGCGACCGGCGTCGTCGATACCTCCGCTACCTAAAAGAAAAGGGCCCCGTTGGGGCCCTTTGCAGTTGCACTTAGATGCGGTTCATCTGAGCGGCGACTTTGTTGTACCAGTCCTGCCACGTGGGCGGGCAGTACTTTTTGGCCGCTGCCGGGGTAAGGGTGGAGCCATAGTTGGCGCCCAGATAGGCAACGTGAGCGGAGATGCCCTCGCTCCAGCTGCCAAAGCTGCGCCAACCGCCGCCACGTGCACTCCAGCCCCAGGCGTTGTAGGAATTGGCGCAATAAGCACCCTTGGTGCTCTCGATGCAGGCGATAGCGGGGGACCAACGGGGGTCGACACCGGTATTCCAAGCGGCGACGGCAAAGTTATAGCCCTGGCCTGCCATGGGGGAGCCGGCGAGATAATTGTCGATACGGCTCGTCCACTCATTAATGAACGAATCGTAATCGGAGCTACCGGTATTGGAGTTGTTCACCGTGGTGTCGATGGTGGTGTTGGTGTTGGTGGCCTGGCTGCTGGAATTGCTGCCGCTTACGCCCTCGCCCGAGAGCTTCTCGGCGGCAGCGGCCTTATCGGCCTCAAGCTTGGCAAGCTCAGCGGCATTTTCCTGCTCGGCTTTTGCCTGTGCCTCGCTGCGGAGCTGCTGGGCCTGCGTCAGCGCATCCTCGGCGTTTTTCTGCTCCGCCTCAAGCTGAGACTTGGCCTGCTGGAGCTCGGCCTTGTTCTGCTCGAGTTCGGTTTGCATGGTATTGAGCTCTTCGATCTCGTCGACGCTCGAGCTCGTGATCTGGTTGGTGTATTTGCAGGTCGTGATGAACTCACCCAGGCTCTGCGCGTTGACCAGGAAGCTCACGATGGGATTGGTGCCCTTCTGATACTTGTACAGATCGCGCATGGCAGAGCTTGCCTTGGCCTGCTGCTCGGGAAGCTTAGCCTCGATTTCCTCGATGCTCGCCTCATTGGAGTCAATCTGCTTTTGCAGGTCATCGAGTTTGGTGCGGGCGTCGTTGTAGGCGCTCGTGGCGGCTTCGATCTTCTGCTGGGCTGCGGAAAGCTGGTCCTGCGTTGCCTGCGAGGCGGCATACGCCGCAACGGGGGAGAGCATCGGCGTGGCCGTCAGCGCAACGGCGAGCGCGGCGCTCGTGATGATACGAGCCGGCTTCGACGCAATGAGCGCTGCGGTGCGATGATTCGAATGCTGCATCCAGTCCCTCTGCAATCAATCGTAGGTTATGGTTCGAACGGTATTCTACTACTGCTTTCGACCTCAACTTGAACCTTAAAGGTCCCAAAGGGTCAAGTTGAACTTGAGACTTTGGCTTTGACCTGCAGTTATGATGAATTGTTGAGAAACCATAGAGTTCAACTTTAACGTTACGGAACCCTATCGAAGCTCGATTTAGAGCTGAAAAAGCTGCCTCACGTGGGGTT
>CABUZF010000228.1 GCA_902495985.1 uncultured Collinsella sp. | reverse complement strand
GTTACGACCAACGTGCCAATAACCAAAAAGGAGCCGCTATGATCGATCGCTATACCCGCCCGGAGATGGGACACATCTTCTCCCTCGAGAACAAGTACGCCATTTGGCAGGAGATCGAGGTTCTGGCCTGCGAGGCCCAGGCGGAGCTCGGCAAGATCGGTATTTCCAAAGACGAGGCCCAGTGGATCCGCGACCATGCCAACTTTGAGAAGGCGAAGGTCGATGAGATCGAGGAAGTCACGCGCCACGACGTCATTGCCTTCCTGACCAACATGAAGGAATACATCGATGCCGATGTTCCCGAGGGCGACCCCAAGCCCAGCCGCTGGGTTCACTATGGCATGACCAGCTCGGATCTGGGCGACACGGCCCTGTGCTACCAGCTCACCCAGGCCTGCGACCTGATCATCGAGGACGTCAAGAAGCTCGGCGAGATTTGCAAGCGTCGCGCCTTCGAGGAGCGCAACACGCTCTGCGCCGGCCGCACTCATGGCATCCATGCCGAGCCGATGACCTTTGGCATGAAGTTTGGCTCTTGGGCCTGGGAGCTCAAGCGCGATCTGGACCGTCTCGAGGATGCCCGCAAGAACGTTGCCTTCGGTGCCATCTCGGGCGCTGTCGGCACGTACAGCTCCATCGAGCCGTTTGTCGAGGAGTATGTCTGTGAGCACCTGGGCCTGGTTCACGACCCGCTGTCCACGCAGGTTATTAGCCGCGATCATCACGCCTACCTCGCCGGCGTTCTCGCCACCACCGCGGCCACCTGTGAGCGCATCGCTACCGAGGTTCGCAATCTGCAGAAGACCGATACACTCGAGGCCGAGGAACCGTTCCGTAAGGGTCAAAAGGGCAGCTCCGCCATGCCGCACAAGCGCAACCCCATCACCATGGAGAAGGTCTGCGGCCTGTCGCGCGTCGTGAAGGCCAACGCGCAGGTTGCCTTCGACAACGTCGCCCTGTGGCACGAGCGTGACATTTCGCACTCCTCTGCCGAGCGCGTCGCCCAGGCCGACAGCTTCATCGCCCTCGACCACATGTTCCAGTGCCTCATTCGCGTTATCGACGGCCTGCAGCTGTACCCTGCCCGCATGATGGCCAACCTCAATAAGACCCGCGGCCTCATCTTCTCCTCCAAGGTGCTGCTCGCCCTCGTCGATACGGGCATCACCCGCGAGGACGCGTACGCCATTGTGCAGGAGAACGCCATGGTAACCTGGCACGAGGTACAGGATTGTGTCTCCGGCCCCACCTTTAAGGAGCGTCTCGAGGCCGACCCGCGCTGCACCGTCAGCCAGGAGAAGCTCGACGAGATCTTTGATCCGTGGGACTTCCTCACCCGTATCGACACGGTCTTTGATCGTCTGGAGCAGCTGAGCTTCGAGTAGGTTCGGGCATAACGTTAGCTTTTTAGGGCGCTTTGCTGGTAATGTGTGTTGCCGGCAAAGCGCCTCGTTGCATTTAGGGAAAGACGGGGATAATAGTCGTCTCGAATAACATTCTGAGAGGGGATCGCATGATTTCGTTTGATTACAAGCCTCAGGGCGTGTGTGCTCGCAATATTCACCTTGACCTTTCCGATGACGGCAACAAGGTGATGGGCGTTGAATTTACCGGCGGCTGCGACGGCAATCTCAAGGCTATCTCCAAGCTGGTCGAGGGCGCTCCTGCCGATCGCGTAATCGAGGTTCTCGCCGGTAATACCTGCGGTATGAAAAAGACCTCCTGCGCCGACCAGCTTACACGCGCTATCGAGGCCGCTCGCGCCGAGATCGCCTAATGGGTATCGCCGATCACATCAAGAACGGAATATCGCGTCGCGGCTTCGTACTCGGTGGGGCTGCCGCGGGCGCTGCCACGGTACTTGCCGGATGCTCGAAAAAAACGGGCACCAGCGATGATGCCGCCGGCGAGCCGCAGGTTATCAAGGACGATTCCAAGATCATCTCGATTACGGATGAGTACGAGGCAGTCGACATCGATCTTGAGCCGGCGGCGTCGTGGACGCTGCCTCTGGGTACGCTGCTGTACTACTGCGACGGCGATTACGCCGCGGCGATGATGGCGCCCGCATCGGCGCTGCACGCCAACACACTCGGTGTGCTCAACCTGGGTGATGGCTCGCTTACCACATTAATCGAGGATCCTATCGAGGGCACGGGATATGCATTCTACGATGTCCGTGCCGGCGACGGCGTATTCGCGTGGGTTGAGATGAACTTTGCCAATTCATCGTGGAAGCTCTACGCTCAAAATCTGTCGGGCGCTTCGCTCTCTGGCGACGTGGTTGAGCTCGATCGAGGTGGCAAGGACTATGATCCGCCCTTGTTTACGGCGTTCGGGTCATCGGTCATCTGGTATAAAATGCCTTCGGCAGGCGGCAATAAAACGAGTAGTGATTCGTTTTGCTATCGTCGCTCGCTTGATGAATCCAAGGCCGAGGTAATTTGGAAATCGACGGGCCGCTTTGCATCGGCCCCGCGCGCGAGCGACGGCATTTTGACCATCTCGCCGCGTGTCCGCAACGACGAGGGCGTCTACTACGGCATAACGGCAATCGATCTGACCGACGGCAACAACACCAAGCG
Organism: uncultured Collinsella sp.; assembly: GCA_902495985.1. Classification (GTDB taxonomy): domain Bacteria; phylum Actinomycetota; class Coriobacteriia; order Coriobacteriales; family Coriobacteriaceae; genus Collinsella. The sequence goes on along the minus strand of CABUZF010000228.1, from coordinate 290 downwards.
TGCCCAGTTGGTCCTCCCTTCGTCAGTTTCGCCTTTCGAGGCCGTATATATGGGCGATACCTTCGTGTTTTCTATCGAGGCGGCCTATAGTGGCGTGGGCAGCCTGGGCAATATGGGCACGTATATCGGTAATGAGGGAGGGCCGTACCTCTTCCTGTCACGCGAACCGCTCGCATGTGCGGCTGGCAAGAAGAATAAATACCTTGTTAAGGTACAGGCGTCACATTTCCTGATCGACACCTCTGCCAAGACCTATGGCTCGCTGCTGTCGCCCGACCGCGCTTTGGAGT
>CABUZF010000227.1 GCA_902495985.1 uncultured Collinsella sp. | reverse complement strand
ATGGACGCGGCCCGCGTGGCCAAGCGCCTGGCCGGTGTGAAGAACGTGCGCCTGGTGTATCGCCGCACCAAGAAGCAGATGCCCGCCGACGAGGAAGAGCTCGATCTTGCTCTTGCCGACGGCGTTGAGTTCTGCGAGCTGCTGGCGCCTAAGGCGCTCAACGGCGCCGTGCTGACCTGCGACGTTATGGAGCTTGGCGAGCCGGATGCAAGCGGCCGTCGCAGCCCCGTCGCCACGGGCGAGACCGTCGAGCTTCCCGCCACCACGGTGATCTGTGCCGTGGGCGAGGGCATCGATGCCAGCCTGTACGATGCCGCGGGCGTCGAGCACGATCGTCGCGGCCGCCTTGCCGCCACCTCCACCGGCGTCGAGGGTGTCTGGGCTGCGGGCGACTGCCGCCGCGGTCCGGCTACCGTGGTCGAGGCTATTGCCGACGCTGCCGAGGTCGCCCGTGCCATCGCCGGCGTGGACTTTAACAAGTACGCCGACTGCAACGAGCAGGCCGGTCGCGAGGACACCTGCTACGAGCGCAAGGGGTCGCTGTGCCGCGACAAGCGCAACTGCACCAAGACTCGCTGCCTGGGCTGCGGCTCGGTGTGCGAGGTCTGCTGCGACGTGTGCCCCAACCGCGCCAACGTTGCCATTAAGGTGCCGGGTCTCGCCAAGCATCAGGTCGTCCACGTCGATGGCATGTGCAACGAGTGCGGCAACTGCGCCGTGTTCTGTCCCTACCAGGAGGGTCGTCCCTACAAGGACAAGCTCACCCTGTTCTGGAGCGAGCAGGACATGGAGAACTCCGAGAACGAGGGCTTCCTGGCTGTGGACGAGGACCACTTTAAGGTCCGCGTCGCCGGCACGGTCCGCACCGTCTCGGTCGATGCCGTCAACACCGGTCTTCCCGAGGCCGTCCGCCTGACCATCAGGGCCGTGCGCGACAACTATTCGTACCTTCTTAAGAAATAGGCGAGTCTCTTATGGCCAAATCCATTCAACATAACGTGGCCTACGTTGCCTGTGGAAGCGGCTGTGCTTCCGCAGGCGGCGACGCCCGCTGCAGCGAAGGCTGCATTGGCTGTGGCGCCTGCGTCACGGCCTGCCCCCACGGTGCCATTGCACTGGTCGATGGCATCGCCCGCGTGGATCGCTCAAAGTGCACGGGCTGTGGCCTGTGCGGCATGGCGTGCCCGCAGCGCGTGATTGCCTTCGTTCCCGGCTACCAGAACATTCTGGTGCGCTGCAACAACACCGATAAGGGCGCCATTGCGCGCAAGATCTGCGACACGAGCTGCATCGGTTGCGGTATGTGCGCCAAAAAGTGCCCTGCCGGCGCTATCCGCATCGAGGACAACTGCGCCCATATCGACGGTGCGGATTGCCTGTCGTGCGGCATGTGCGCCGTCGTCTGCCCGCATGGCGCCATCCACGACCGCACCGGCATCGCCGCTGGCGTGTAGAAGGGAATCACCATGGCACAGGAATTCACTTTTACCGTTAACGGTGTCGAGCGCACAACGACGGAGAATAAACCGCTGCTGCGCTACCTGCGCGACGACCTGCACATTCACTCCGCCAAGGATGGCTGCTCCGAGGGCGCCTGCGGCACCTGCACCATCCATGTGGACGGTGCGGCCGTCAAGGCGTGCGTGCTGACCACCGCCCTTGCCGCCGGCCGCAACATCGTGACCGTCGAGGGCCTGCCCGAGGACGTGCGCGAGGCCTTTGTGTACGCCTTTGGCGCCGTGGGCGCCGTGCAGTGCGGCTTTTGCATCCCCGGCATGGTCATGGCGGGTGCAGCGCTCATCGCCGAGGACCCCGAGCCCACCGAGGAGCAGATCAAGTACGCCATCCGCGGCAACGTCTGCCGTTGCACCGGCTACAAAAAGATTATCGAGGGCATCTCGCTGGCCGCAGCGGTGCTCCGCGGCGAAAAGCAGATCGACGAGGACCTGGAGCGCGGCGACGACTACGGCGTGGGCAAGCGCGCCTTCCGTATCGACGTGCGCAAGAAGGTGCTCGGTGAGGGCAAGTACCCCGACGATATCGACGAGCTCGATCAGCCGGGCCTGACCTATGCCAGCGCCGTGCGCTCCAAGTATCCGCGCGCCCGCGTGCTCTCCATCGACACCTCCAAGGCCGAGGCCCTGCCCGGTGTGGTGGGCATCCTGCGCGCCGAGGACGTGCCGGTCAACCAGGTCGGCCACCTTATCCAGGACTGGGACGTCATGATCGCCCAGGGCGACATCACCCGCTGCGTGGGTGACGCCATCGTGCTGGTGGTAGCTGAGGACGAGGCGACGCTCGAGAAGGCCAAGAAGCTCGTAAAGATTGATTACGAGCCGCTGGAGCCCGTGCGCAACATCGCCGAGGCCAAGGCCGTCGACGCCCCGCGTCTGCATGACAGTTTCTTTGCCTTTGGCAACACGGTGGAGCTCAAGGACAACGTGTGCCAGAGCCGTCACGTGACTCGCGGTGACGCCGCCAAGGCGCTGGCGGAGAGCGCGTTTACCGTGACACAGCGCTTTACCACGCCCTTTACCGAGCATGCCTTCTTGGAGCCCGAGTGCGCCGTGGCCTTCCCGTACAAGAACGGCGTCAAGGTGCAGTCGACCGACCAGGGCGCCTACGACACGCGAAAAGAGTGCGCCCACATGTTTGGCTGGGATAGCGAGCCCGAGCGCGTGGTTGTAGAGACTATGCTCGTGGGTGGCGGCTTTGGCGGCAAGGAGGACGTGTCCATCCAGCACCTGGCTGCGCTCGCTGCATATAAGTTCCAACGTCCTGTGAAGTGCAAGCTCACGCGTGCCGAGTCGCTTGCGTTCCATCCCAAGCGCCACGCCATGGACGGTACCTTTACACTGGGTTGCGACGCCGAGGGCAACTTTACCGGTCTGGATT
>CABUZF010000226.1 GCA_902495985.1 uncultured Collinsella sp. | reverse complement strand
TAGGGGATGGAAGCTCGCGCGCGCATCGGCAAAAGCCTTCTGCAGAACACGGGCGTTAAAGTCGTCCAGATACAGGATGCCGATGTCGCTGCGAAACGCGCGGACGTCATCGATGATCTGCGATGTGGTGGTCTCGCGCATGATGAACTCGAACTTGCTGTCGCGGCAGCGCTCGACCACGTTGACAAAGGCCTCGACCGAAAAGGCGTAGTGCTGGGCGGAAATGGCGAGGCGGGCTTGCGGGGTGCCGCCGTCCTCGTAGCGCGCCTCGAGCATATCGGCCTGCTCTACGACCTGGCGCGCATAGCCCAAAAGCTCGGTGCCGTCGTTGGTGAGCGTGACGCCGCGGCTGGAGCGCGTAAAGATCTTCAGGTGGAGCTCCTGTTCCAGGCTTTTGACGGCGTTTGAGATGCTGGACTGAGCGGTATAGAGGCGCTGAGCTGCGGCATTGATTGAGCCGGACTCTGCTACGGCGATCAGGAAACGAAGCTGCTGGAGGGTCATCGGCGCCATCCTTTCGAGTGTTATCTATATAACCGATAACAGGTTAGCGCTTTTAAGTGATTGACCGAGGGAAACAATGCTCGTACTATTCAAAACACACAAAGGCGGTAGGTAATTAAGCCAAACACGGAACCGGGATGCGAAAGGAGGCCCGCATATGAATTGCTTACCAAGACGAATGCCGGGCTCCTGTTTGCGCCCGTCGGCGTGATCAGGAGACAGCGACTTACTTCTCTCTTTTTATTTACTTTCGTCCGATCAAGGAGATTATCATGAGCCAGTTCATCAACAACCCCGAGCACACCTTTGGTTTCGATACCCTGCAGCTGCACGTTGGCCAGGAGAGCGCCGATCCTGCATCCGACTCTCGTGCCGTGCCTATCTACCAGACCACGAGCTATGTGTTCCGCAACTCCCAGCACGCCGCCGACCGCTTTGGTCTTGCCGACGCCGGTAACATCTACGGCCGTCTGACCAACTCCACCCAGGGCGTCTTCGAGGACCGTATCGCCGCACTCGAGGGTGGCGTTGCTGGCCTCGCCGTCGCCTCTGGCGCCGCTGCCATCACCTATACCCTGCAGGCTCTTGCCCAGGCCGGTGACCACGTGGTGGCTCAGAAGACCATCTACGGTGGCTCCTACAACCTGCTGGAGCATACGCTCTCCCAGTTTGGCGTCGAGACCACCTTCGTCGATGCCCACAACCTGGACGAGGTCGAGGGCGCCATCAAGGACAACACCACGGTCATCTATCTCGAGACGCTCGGCAACCCCAACTCCGACATCCCCAATATCGACGCCATCTCCGAGATCGCCAAGAAGCACGGTTTACCGGTTGTCGTCGACAACACCTTCGGCACCCCGTATCTGTTCCGTCCGCTGGAACATGGTGCCAACATCGTCGTCCACTCCGCGACCAAGTTCATCGGCGGCCACGGCACCTCGTTGGGCGGCGTGATCGTCGATGGCGGTAACTTTGACTGGAAGGCGAGCGGAAAGTACGCCCAGATCGCTGAGCCCAACCCCTCCTACCACGGTGTTTCGTTTGCCGAGGCTGCCGGTCCCGCCGCCTTCGCAACCTATGTCCGCGCTATCCTACTGCGTGACGAGGGCGCCTGCATCAGCCCGTTCAACGCCTGGGTCCTGCTCCAGGGCACTGAGACTCTGTCGTTGCGCGTTGACCGTCATGTTGAGAACACCAAGAAGGTCGTTGAGTTCCTGACTGGTGACAGCCACGTCGCCAAGGTGAACCACCCGAGCCTGCCTGAGCACCCCGATCACGAGCTCTATCAGAAGTACTTCCCCAACGGCGGTGCCTCGATCTTTACCTTTGAGATTAAGGGTGGCCAGGAGGCAGCTTGGAAGTTCATCGATCATCTGCAGGTGTTCTCGCTGCTCGCCAACGTGGCCGACGTCAAGTCGCTCGTCGTGCACCCGGCTACCACCACGCACTCCCAGCTCTCTGCCGAGGAGCTCGCCGAGCAGAACATCACGCCCTCCACGATTCGTCTTTCCATTGGTACCGAGAACGCCGAGGATATCATTTGGGATCTGAAGCAGGCCTTCGCCGCGCTGGACGAGTAAGGCGACTTGTGCAAGTGCCCCTTGCGACTCGATAGATATAACTGCATAAAATGCCTGCTCAAGGCGCCTGTGCGAACAATGGTTGCACAGGCGCCTTTTTTGCATAGAGAGGGCGCTATTACAGGGTTTTTGGCATGCTTTATGCATTCGAGTTGTGGAAAACTCCTGTTGAGAGGATGTGAGTTTTACGCAATTGACGTGCGTCTTTTGAGAAAAACCGCAGGTCGCAAATTGCTCAGGGTACTATGCAGCGCGATCGAATCACACGCAGCTTAATCGCAGCAAAAACTCACTACGGAGGTTTCCAGCTACATGAGGATCGATTCACGAAAACCGAAAGCCGCCGCCCTTTCCGCCGCTCTGACTGTGGCACTTTTGGCGGGCGCCGGCGCAACTGATGCCCACGCGGCAACACTATCCGATACGGTCGGATCTACGCCGTCCGAGGCGACGCTGGTGCAGCCCGTCGACTACCGCGGCGACGGTTATGGCTCTATGCAGGAGTGGAACGCCTCGATGGGGGCAAAGCGCGATTCCCTGGAGATGCGCGCTCAGATCATTATGAATATGTATGGCGACTATGCTACCGATGACGAGCGCGCTGTGTTGCAGGGCTGCATCGACGGTGCGGGTGGCCTGTTGACGATGGGGGAGGTCGACGCCAAATCGACCGAGCTCGATGAGCTGCGCACGACGCTCGAGGATGCCAAGCGTGAGGCGCTCGAGGCTGCGGCCGCCGAGGCAGAAGCCGCCGAGGCCGCCCAGGCTTCATATGGCAGCGCAGGCTACGGCCCGTCCTATACGGCGG
>CABUZF010000225.1 GCA_902495985.1 uncultured Collinsella sp. | reverse complement strand
GCCCAGCGAGATAATGCCCACACGTGGGGCAGCGTGCACCTTCACGCTCGCGTATCCGGCGCTTGCCAGCAGGCCCGCGCCCGCCGGAGCCACAACCTCGCCAGCGCGCATCACGACGTCGCCGGCATGGGCCTCCTCGGCGGCAGAGCGAACGTTCTCCCCTACCTTGGCCGGCGCCGAGAAGCGAACGTGCGAGCCCTCGTTGCCGTCGCCATCAAGCACGTCGACGATCTCGTACTTCACCACGGCATCGGCACCTTCGGGTACCGGCGCGCCCGTCATGATGCGGACTGTCTCGCCCGTGCCGATTGTGCCCTCAAACACATGGCCCGCGGCCTCGTGTCCGATAACGTCGAGCGTCACCGGCGCCTCGCCAGATGCCTGCGCCAAGTCCGCCGAGCGCACGGCATATCCGTCCATAGCGCTGTTGGCAAACGGCGAGATGTCGATATCGGCCACCGCGTCCTCGGCCAAAGGAAGACCGGCGGCCTGCCACACGGGAATCTCGATGAGATCCGTCGGAGCAACGTGCGACAGGACAATCGACTGCGCGTCCTCCAGTGGAATGAGTTTCTCTGCCATATGCACCTCTTAATGCCACGGCGCACAACAGGGGCGCCGATTCTTTATGCTTTTCTCAGTATAATCCCCCGATGCACGGCCGCGACTCGGCCTGTACCCGCAAATACACCTGTCGGTTGCAGGCCGCGAAACAGAATAGAAACCAACCCACCGGCTCGTCGCGTTTACCGCGTTTTATAATGCTTGCGTTGCAACCTAAAAGAGGAACGTATGGCTCATAACGACAAACCCGAAAGCGCAAACGAGGCGCAGGATCATTCCCAACCGCTCGACGACGGCGGCTTTTTCTCCCTTAACGACGTGATCACGGCAGGCAGGCAACAGCTCACCCGCTCCGAGCATCTCTTGGCTGCCGACACGCGCCGCAACGCCCGTAACCTACTCGCGAGCGCCAAGTTGCTCGTGCTCGTCGTCATCGTCTCGCTCGCCATGGGCGTTGCCGCTTGGGCGTTTTTGGCCTCGTTGAATATCGCGACCGACTATCGCGAGCACCATGCATGGATTTACGCGCTGCTTCCCGTTGTGGGTGTGGCCACCGCATGGGTGTACAAAAACCACGGCCTTGCCGCCAAACGCGGCAACAACCTGGTCATCGATTCCGCCTTGGGCACCCGCCTCATCCATATGCGCATGGCCGTCCTCACCTTCGTCTGCTCCACTCTCACGCACCTAACGGGCGGATCGGCCGGTCGCGAGGGAGCCGCGGTGCAGATTGGCGGCACCATCGCCAGCAACATCTCGAGCCTCGCCCACCTCAAAAAGCATGACCACCACGACCTCATGCTCGCCGGCATCTCGTCGGCCTTTGGCGCCGTGTTCGGCTCGCCCCTTGCCGGCGCGTTCTTTGGCATGGAGATGTGCTTTATCGGCAAAATCGACTACACCGCGGGGATCTACTGCCTGGTCGCCTCGTTTACCGGCTACTTTACATCACTCGCCCTGGGTACCGAGTACGAAGCGAATGTCATCGCCAGCGTTCCCACCATGACACCACGGACGGTTGTCATCGTTGTTATCAGCGCCATCATCTTCGGTCTGACGGCACGTCTCTTTGCCTGGTCGGTTCGAACCGTCAAGAGCCTGTACGGTCGCTTTATCACCAATTACCTTGCTCGCGCACTCGTGGGCGCGCTCGTGGTTTTGGCCGCCTATGCCCTCCTCGACGCCTGGAACTACGCCGGCCTTTCCACGTGGCTTTCCGGCGCCGGATTTGCGGGCAACACCACCCTGGCGGACGCAGCCATCAAGTTGGTCGTCACAGCGCTTACCTTGGGCGCGGGCTTCCAAGGCGGCGAGGTCACGCCCCTGTTTGGCATCGGTGCGGCACTCGGTGGCTGGATCGGCCGCCTCGTCGGAATCGACCCCAGCTTTCTGGCGGCGCTGGGCATGCTCGGCGTCTTCTGCGCCGGCCTTAACGTGCCCATCACCACCTGTATGATGGCCATCGACCTGTTCCACGGCACGGCCGCCGGGTTCTTTGTCATCGTGGCGTTTATCAGCTATCTCGCCGGCGGCCACCGCGGCGTGTACCCCGCCCAGCGCATCATCTCACCCAAGCGCCGCTCGCTTATTGTGGACGAGGGCGGCACGGTGGCAGAGGCTATCGAGCGTCACAACGACCTGATAGAGTAGACGTTAGTATTCGCCGTGCAGCCACAATCGGGGGCAATTCGACCTGAGCGCGACCGCACCGTCACGTCATACGCCGGGAGTCGCCCCATGCACGCAACTGATTTTGGTCGCACGCTCATCATCGCCAACCCAGCCGCCCAGTCGGGTGCGGCGCGCGAAGTTGCCGAGCGCCTGCAACGCTTTTTGGACATGACCGCACGCGCATCCCAGTTTGACCTGGTGCTAACCGAACGTATGGGACACGCCAAGGAGCTGGCCGCCCAGGCTCAGGGCTATCGCACCGTTATCGCGCTTGGCGGTGACGGCGTAATCCACGAGGTCGTCAACGGGCTTATGACGCAAAAGGAGGACGCACGCCCCGCTCTTGCCGTCCTGCCCGTGGGCTCCGGCAACGATTTTGCCCAGACGCTCGGCATCGAAGATTTCTCCGGCAAGAATTTTGGCGCGCTGCTCACCTGTGAGCTGCAGCGTCAGGACATCGGGCGGATTCGCTCATGGAACCCCGCATGCGGCAGCGGCGAGGCTACCGTTGAGTACTACGACCAGACGCTTTCGGTCGGCATCGATGCCGCCATTGGCCTGGGCACCACCGAGCTGCGCAAAAAGACCGGCTTGACGGGCGCTCCGCTCTACACCCTCTCGGGACTTGAGCAGTTTGGTCTGCGCTACCGCAACTACCCCATGACCATCAGCTTTGATGGCGCGCCCGCCGAGCGCGTGC
>CABUZF010000224.1 GCA_902495985.1 uncultured Collinsella sp. | reverse complement strand
TGTTGCCGTGACCCTCGTGGGCGGCGTGAGCTACAAGCCGCAGACCGCTGCCCTCAAGTACGGCTGCGACATCCTGGTCGCCACGCCGGGCCGTCTGGTCGATCTGATCGAGCAGGGTGCCTGCCACCTGGACGAGGTTAAGGTCCTGGTGCTCGACGAGGCCGACCGCATGCTCGACATGGGCTTTTTGCCCGCCGTCCGCCGCATTGTGCGCGAGACGCCGGCCGAGCGCCAGACGCTGCTGTTCTCGGCGACGCTCGACGAGGAGGCCGTGGGCGAGATCACCGACCTGGTGAGCGACCCGGCCCGCGTGGAGATCGCGCCGGCCACGTCGACCGCCGACACCGTCGACCAGTTTGTGTTCCCGGTGTCCATCGAGGCTAAGAACAACCTGCTGCCCGAGTTCCTCAAGAAGGAGGGCCCGGAGCGTACTATCGTCTTCATGCGCACCAAGCACCGCGCCGACAGCTGCTGCCGTCGTCTGGAGCGTAAGGGCATCAAGGCCGCCGCGATTCACGGCAACCGCAGCCAGGCCCAGCGCGAGCGTGCCCTTTCGGCCTTCCGTGACGGTACCGTCGACGTGCTGGTGGCAACCGACGTGCTCGCCCGCGGCATCGACATCAGCGACGTGCGCTACGTCGTGAACTTTGACGTGCCGGCTGAGCCGACCGACTACATCCACCGTATTGGCCGTACGGGCCGCGCCGGCGAGCTGGGCTGGGCCATCACGTTTGTGACCGAGCAGGACGTCGATGAGTTCTACGAGATCGAGAAGCTCATGGACAAGACCGCCGACATCTACGAGGCCGGCGACCTGCATGTGGGCCCCAATCCGCCCGCGGTTGACCCCGAGCGCGATCCTGCGGCCTTTAAGGTCAAGAAGAAGACCAAGCGCGGCAAGTCCAAGAGCAAGAAGAAGCTTGAGCAGGCACGTCGCGACGGCAAGCGCAACGGCGATGACTACGGCGATGTGGCCGGTCGTTCCAACCGCGGTCGCGACGAGCGTCGCGGCGACGGTGAGCGTCCGAGCCGTCCCAAGCGTGGCGGCAAGACCCGCGTGCGCGAGGGCGTTCAGGCTCGCGTGGACGAGGCCGTGGAGAGCGTGGCCCGCGAGGTGGCTGCCGAGGAACGCGGCGGTGCTGGTGCCATCGAGCAGGCCCCGCGCGGCAACCGTGCCGAGCGCCGTGCCAAGCAGTTCCAGGGCGAGGCTCATCGCCGTCGTCGCGAGGACGAGGACCGCGGTGGTCGTCGCCGTGTTGAGCGTGAGGACGAGGGCCGCGGTTCGCGTGGCGGCAAGCGTGGCTCGGGCGATCGTCGTCGTTCCGGTCGCAATGACGAGCGCGGTGGCCGTGACGAGCGTCACGGCGGCGAGGGTCGCGGTGAGCGTGGCGCCCGCAGCGGTGAGTCCCGTGGCGGCAAGCGCTTTGAAGAGCGCGGCGGCCGTGGCGGCGAGCGTCGCGAGGGTGCTCGCGGTAATGGCGGGCGCAGCGGCGCCGGCCGTTCTGGTGAGTCGCGCGATCGCCGTGATCCGCGTGCCAGCCGCGATCGTCGCGATGATTGGCGCAACTACGACGATACCCGCGAAGAGCGTCGCGGCGGCTACCGTGGTGGTCGCGGCGGCAACCAGGCCGGTTCCCGTGGCGGCCGTGCCGGCGGTCGCGATAACCGTGGCAGCTATGGCAACAGCCGTGGCGGCAAACGCGGCGGCAGCTCCCGTCGCCCCGGTGACGGCGGCGGCAAGCGCAAATAACATACGCGTCGCGCGGTAAGGCGAGATGAGTTTGGGTCCCGAGCAGACGATGCTCGGGGCCCTTTTTGGTGCAAAGAGGTCAGGTTAATCTGCACCAACGTCTTGAAGTTGCGGTGGAATACGGACTGTTTTGGTCTTTTGAGCGGCTTTTCAGTCCCTATTTCACCGCAACTCACGATTGGTGCAAACAAACCTGTCCACGATGCACCAGAGTGGGGAGTGTCCCCAAGTGCCGCATTGTGAGTAACGCGTTTTATCAGATATGGCATTTATCTGCGGTAATGTTCTATTTCACCGCTGGGGACGACGTTTCATACCGCCTGCCGAACCGTGTTGCTGCCAAACAACTTTATAGGTCAGTGTGTTGCGTGTAGCAATTTCGCCCGGCCTCGCCTCCGGGCTGCCATGTGAGAGGGGATCTTATGGCTCGACTGCATGTAATGGAACGCAGCCACGCTCAGGCCGTCATGGACGACCTGCACGATGCGCTCGGACGTCGTCTGGCGGTGAGTTCGCTCGCCCCGTGTCCCGTTGAGTTTACGGCAGCGCTCGTCAACCTGTGCTCCACCCAGAGCTGTGGCAAGTGCACGCCCTGCCGTGTGGGCCTGAGCGCGCTGAGCGACCTGCTCGCCGATGTGCTCGAAGGGCGTGCCGATGAGTCTACGCTCAACCTGATTGAGCGCACGGCCCGCACCATCTATCTTTCGAGCGACTGCGCCATCGGTTACGAAGCTGGTGCCATGGCGCTCACGGCCATTCGCGGCTTCCGCGACGACTTTGAGCACCACATCCGTGAGCACTCCTGCGGCTTTGACCGCGATGCCCGCGTTCCGTGCGTCTCGGGCTGCCCGGCGCACGTCGACATTCCCGGGTACATTTCGCTCGTCGAGGCCGGTCGCTATGCCGATGCCGTCAAGGTCATCCGCAAGAACAATCCGCTGCCGCTCGTTTGCGGCCTGGTGTGCGAGCATCCCTGCGAGATGCACTGCCGTCGCGGCATGGTCGACGATCCCATGAACATCCTCGCCCTCAAGCGTTTTGCCGTTGAGCACAGCGACCTCAACGATTACAAGCCACATGTAGTGGACAACACTGGTAAGCGCGTCGCCGTGATCGGCGGCGGCCCGGCCGGTCTTTCTTGCGCCTACTACCTGGCCGTGATGGGCCACAAGGTGACCATTTTTGAGCAG
>CABUZF010000223.1 GCA_902495985.1 uncultured Collinsella sp. | reverse complement strand
TCCCCGACGATCGTGAGGGTATGGACATCGGCCCCAAGACCGAGGAGCTTTACGCCGAGGCCGTCAAAGGTGCCAAGACCGTGTTCTGGAACGGCCCCATGGGCGTCTTCGAGTTTGACAACTTTGCTCACGGCACCCAGGCTATCGCCGAGGCTCTCGCCGAGGCTGACTGCACCTCGATCATCGGCGGTGGCGACTCCGTCGCAGCTGTCAACAAGTTCAACCTGGCCGACAAGATGAGCTGGATCTCCACCGGTGGTGGCGCTTCCATGGAGCTCGTCGAGGGTAAGGCCCTGCCCGGAGTGGAGGCGCTTCTCGATGCCTAATCGCACCCTTCTTATCGCTGGTAACTGGAAGATGAACAACGACGTCGCCGAGGCCGCCAAGCTCGCCGACGAGCTGGCTCAGGCTCTGCCCGAGGTTCCGGCTGGCGTCGAGGTGCTCGTCTGCCCTCCGACCATCGACATCACTACGGTCCATGACCGCATTCAGGCTGCCCCCATCGCCCTCGGTGCACAGAACGTGTACTGGGAGGCCAAGGGTGCCTTCACCGGTGAGTCTTCTTGCGACATGCTCAAGTCCGCTGGCTGCACCTACTGCATCATCGGTCACTCCGAGCGTCGCGACTACTTCCACGAGACCGACGAGGATCAGAACAAGAAGGCTAAGGCTCTCGTTTCCGCCGGTCTTGTTCCCGTCTTCTGCTGCGGCGAGTCCCTCGAGGTCCGCGAGGCTGGCACCTATGTCGAGCACGTCGTGAACCAGGTCAAGGCTGGCCTTGCTGGCCTTGAGATCACCTGCCCCAAGCAGGTCGTCGTCGCCTACGAGCCCATCTGGGCCATCGGCACCGGCAAGACCGCTACCGCTGAGGACGCTCAGGAGGTCTGCGGCGCTATCCGTGAGACCCTCAAGGAGATGTTCGGCGAGGAGCTCGCCAACGGCATCCGCGTGCTGTATGGCGGTTCCGCCAAGCCCGGCAACATCGCCGAGCTCGTCGCCAAGCCCGACGTTGACGGCGCCCTCGTGGGCGGCGCTTCGCTCAAGGCTGCCGACTTCGCCTCTATGGTCGTCAAGGCAGGCGAGTAGGACATATGGCACAACGTCATCTTCCTGCACTCCTGATCATCATGGATGGTTGCGGCCTTGCTCCGGCCGATGGCGAGAACGCCGTCGCCGCTGCCAAGACGCCCTTCCTTGATAGCCTGTACGAGAAGTACCCCCACACCACGCTCGGCGCTTCGGGCGAGGACGTGGGCCTTCCCGACGGCCAGATGGGCAACTCCGAGGTGGGTCACCTCAACATCGGTGCCGGCCGCATCGTGTTCCAGGAGCTTTCACGCATCAACAACGCCATCAAGGATGGCTCCATCGCCAAGAACGAGGTCTTCGTCAAGGCTATGGACGACGTCAAGGCTGACGGTAAGACTCTCCACCTCATGGGCCTTATGAGCCCTGGCGGTGTGCATTCTCACATGAACCACGTCGAGGCTCTGGTCAAGATGGCTGCCGAGCATGGTGTCAAGACCGTTCGCGTTCACGCCTTTATGGATGGTCGCGACGTTGACCCGCAGTCCGGTGCCGGTTACATGAGTGAGTTCTGCGCCTTCCTGGCTAAGATCTCCGAGGAGACCGGTTGCGACGCTCGCGTTGCCACCGTCTCGGGCCGTTATTGGGCTATGGACCGCGATAATCGTTGGGAGCGCATCCAGCGCGCCTACGACGTCATGGTCAACGCGTCCGATGCCGATACCGACCCCGTTGCCGGTATCAAGGCGTACTACGAGAAGGATCCGCGCGGCGACGAGTTCGTCGAGCCCTTCGCTGCCCACAACGAGGGCATTCACGAGGGCGACGCGGCCATCTTCTTTAACTTCCGTCCCGACCGCGCTCGTCAGATGACCCGCGTGTTCACGGACAAGGAGTTCGACGGCTTTGAGCGCGAGCAGATCAAGCTTTCGCACTTTGTGACGATGACTGAGTACGATCCGACGTTTGACGTCGAGGTCGCCTTCCCCAAGACGTTCCCCGAGAACGTCCTGGCCGACGTTATCGCCGCCAATGGCCTGAAGCAGCTGCACACCGCCGAGACCGAGAAGTACGCCCACGTGACGTTCTTCCTCAACGGCGGCATCGAGGAGCCCAAGGAGGGCGAGGAGCGCGTGCTCGTCGCTTCCCCCAAGGTCGCTACCTACGATCTGCAGCCCGAGATGAGCGCTCCCGAGGTGACCGAGAAGCTCGTCGCCGCCATCAACGAGGATCGCGCTGATTTCTACATCGTGAACTTCGCGAACTGCGACATGGTTGGTCACACCGGTGTCTTCGACGCCGCCGTTAAGGCCGTCGAGGCTGTTGACGATGCCCTGTCCAAGGTTGTCCCGGCGATTCTCGCCAAGGGCGGCTTTGCGCTGATTACCGCCGACCACGGCAACGCCGATCACATGTTTGACGTTGCTTCCGACGGTTCCAAGCATCCGTTTACGGCTCACACCACCAACCGCGTGCCGTTCATCATCGTTGATGAGAAGGCTCAGCTCACCGGTATCGAGGACGGTCGTCTTTCCGATATCGCCCCGACTATGCTCACCATGGCTGGTCTGGAGCCTTCCGCCGAGATGACGGGCCGCGTGCTCGCCACCGAGGCCTAAGAGAAAACAAATACCGTTTTCTAGTAAGGGGGTTGTCCACAACCGGACAACCCCCTTTTTGGTATTTCTGCCATTTCCACCCCGTCCTTGAGTGGCAGGTAGGGGAGAGCGGGGGATTGTGGTATAGTATTAGAGTTTGAACTGTTCTATTAAGGAGCTTATCTATGGGTCCGTTCCAGATTCTTCTGTTTGTCGTTTGGGCTATCTCTGCCGTGGCGTTGACGATTCTCGTTCTGATGCATTCCGGTAAGGGCACCGGCGTGTCGGATATGATTGCTAGCTCGCTGTATAACTCCAGCTCT
>CABUZF010000222.1 GCA_902495985.1 uncultured Collinsella sp. | reverse complement strand
CTTCACTTGGCTTCGTCAGAACAAAAAATCTGATGCGCTCTGTTAAGCATTTTAACTGCGAATTAGTATAAGCGCAGAAAACGTACAAAAATGATATAAAAATACAGCCTCTCTGAATCGGAGAAGCTGTATTTTTTACACGTATTGTAGGTGCTGTTTTGATAGATAACTTTAGAAATTAGTTGTTGCGGTAGTAGTTGATTAAGCAGCCGTCCGCGATGATCTGGCGCTCGTCCTCGGTCAGCGCGCCGGTGGAAACGCTCGTCTTTTTAACGCTGCCGTCGGCCTTGACCACGTATGCGTCAAACGCCTGCCTACCGGAGAGAATCGCCTCGCGAATGCCGGGCACGAACACCCAGTCGCCCAGCGCGTAATCCTCCGGCGTGGCGGTGAGCAGCGGCGCCATGCCCCAGTTGATGCAGTTGCTGCGATAGCGCTTGGTGGCGTATTCCATCGCGATGTTCGCGCATGCGCCGAGTACGCGCTGGCAGCTTGCGGCCTGCTCGCGGGCGGAACCGTCACCGGGCTTCTTGGCATAGAGCATGGAGCCGTACTCAGTCGCCTTGGCATCGGCCGCGACACCCGCGCCGACCAGCGCCTCAAACACGCCCGCAAGCTCGGCATCGAGTGCCGCCAGATCGCCTGCTGCCTCGCCGGCAACGCGGCGCTTCTCCACGGCGTCGACCTCCTTGGAGCGACCCACGTAGGCCGGATCGCGACGGCTGAGCGTAAACTCGGCCAGGCCCAGCGGGTTGGAGCGGAAGGAGCTCGTCTCGCCCGAAGGAATGAGCTCGTCGGTCGTGGTGACCGGATCCATGATCTTGGAGCACACCTTGAGCAGGATATCGTCGCCGAGCGGCTCCATCGCGGGCCACGGCTTGATGTTGGGACCCTCGACCAGCTCGTCGGCAGGCTCCGCCTTGCCAAAGCCCCAGTACACGCGCTTCTTGTAAGGAGCGTCGTCAAAGGTGTACTCGCAGGCCTCGTCCCAAGTCTCCTCGGGCAGGTCGGTCGCCGGCGTCAGGACGCCGCCGTTGGCAGCCGTCGCCGCAATGGAGCGGGCGTCCATCAGGGCCACGGCACTCAGCTGGCCATTACCCGGCTTGGAACCCTCGCGGTTGGGGAAATTGCGCGTGGTGTGGCGGATGGATAGGCCGTTGTTGGCGGGCGTGTCGCCGGCGCCAAAGCACGGACCGCAGAACGCCGTGCGAACGATCGCGCCGGCCTCCATGAGGTCGTAGATGTAGCCGCGGCGCGTGAGCTCGAGTGCCACGGGCTGGCTCGTAGGATAGACCGACAGCGAGAACTCGCCGCAGCCGGTGTTGGCGCCCTTGAGCACGCGGGCAGCCTGGACCACGGAGTCGTAGTTGCCGCCCGAGCAGCCGGCGATAACGCCCTGCTGCACGTGCAGCTTGCCGTCGACGATCTTGTCGAGCAGGCTAAAGTGCGTCTTGCCCTCGCCGATCTTGGCGGCCTCGAGCTCCACCTCGTGCAGGATGTCCTCGAGGTTCTCGTTGAGCTCGTCGATCTCAAAGCCGTTGGAAGGATGGAACGGCAGCGCGATCATGGGCTTGATGCTCGACAGGTCGACCTCGACGCAGCCGTCGTAGTAGGCGACATCGGCGGGCTTGAGTTCGCGGTAGTCGTCGCCGCGGCCGTGCATGGTCAAAAACGCGTGCGTATCCTCGTCGGTAGCCCAGATGCTCGACAGGCAGGTGGTCTCGGTGGTCATGACGTCGACGCCGTTGCGATAGTCAGTCGTCATGCTCGCGATGCCGGGGCCCACGAACTCCATGACCTTGTTCTTGACGTAGCCCTTGGCAAAGACGGCGCGGATGATGGCGAGCGCCACATCGTGCGGGCCGACGCCGGGGCGCGGGGCGCCCGTGAGGTAGATGGCGACGACGCCGGGATAGGCAACGTCGTAGGTGTCGCGCAACAGCTGCTTGGCCAGCTCGCCGCCGCCCTCGCCCACGGCCATGGTACCCAGGGCGCCGTAGCGGGTGTGCGAGTCGGAGCCCAGAATCATCTTGCCGCAACCGGCGAAGTTCTCACGCATAAAGGAGTGGATGACAGCGATATGCGGCGGGACGAAGATGCCGCCGTACTTCTTGGCCGCGGAAAGGCCAAAGACGTGGTCGTCCTCGTTGATGGTGCCGCCCACGGCGCACAGCGAGTTATGGCAGTTGGTGAGCACGTAGGGCAGCGGGAACTGCTCCATGCCCGAGGCGCGCGCCGTCTGGATGATGCCGACAAAGGTGATGTCGTGGCTCGCCATGGCGTCGAAGCGAATCTTGAGCGCCTCGGGATCTCCGGACGTATTGTGTGCCTGGAGGATCGAATACGCGATGGTGCCGCGCTTGGCATCCTCGGGCGTCTGCGTAATACCGCGCTCGGCAGCCTCGGCCGCAGGCACAACCTCGCTGCCGCCGCGCAGGTAGATGCCGTCCTCGTACAGCTTGACCATACTGTCTCCCACTCTGCCCGAAAGGCTCGGGCGCATAGCATACATTCGTTCAATATCGTGCCATAGAACGGTTGCGAGTGGGTTACGAATCTGCACGTTCACTTTATCTCAGTAAAGTAAAGGACGAGCCCAGTGTGGGCCGGCAAATTTGGTGCAAGAGCGTCCCTTTCGACTAGTCATTTAAGAACGTCCCCAATGACTACCCTACCGCATCCGGAGCAAGGCAGCGCCGCAGGTAGAGGACGGACAGCGAGCGGCGTCCAGAGCGAACAAGTTGGCATGAAAAAGGCAAGGCATAGACCTTCTGGTCATGCCTTGCCTTTTGAATGACAAATTGTCGCTCTGGGCGGCGCGCAGCGTCGGCCCGTTACGCGGGTTGGTAAACCCGCGTAACTACAAATCCCCGCCGGCGCCCAAAAGTTTGCGCATGACTTGCTCGGGGTTAACTGAGCCGTCGCGCGGGGCCAGGGCGGTGATCTTCTTCTGCATCTTGTACT
>CABUZF010000221.1 GCA_902495985.1 uncultured Collinsella sp. | reverse complement strand
CGCTGATTGGGGTCCACGGTAACCTGGCACGCAGGATGCGCCTTAACGGGCGTAGAGGACGTCTGAGGTGTGCGTCCAAGCTTTCGCATCACACGGTCCCAGCGCGCATGGATACTCTCGTTATGAGCGCTCTTAAGGCCCAGCAGCGGGGCGGCCAAAATGGTCGGCGCGATAAAGGTGATCAGACGCCACAGCAGATAGCCGGCAGTCGATGCCGTGCCAAAAAAGTGACCCAAAAACAGTGCGAAGCCGCCCTCGGCGCCACCGGTGCCGCCGGGCAGCGGAACGGCGGAGCTCAGCAGCTGGACAAAGGCGCTCGCAGCCATGACCGAGAAAAAGTCGACTTCGTGGTGGCCAAAGGAGAGCATCAAAAAGTACGGAACCAGGTAGAAAAACGCCAGCTGCAGCATAGTGATGACGACCGTGAGCAGCATGGACGAAAAATGACCGGCGGAGAGTTTGAATTTCTCGGAGAACGAATAGATCTCGCCATCGACAAAGGTGCGCCAGCCCTCGATCTTCGTGGCAGAGACACCCACGCGCTCGAGCCAATTGATGATGCAATGAGCGACGCGCGTGACGGTCTTGGGCATCAACGCCACGGCAAAGATGCCGAGCAGAATGCAACAGTGGCCGCCAAAACTAAAGACGCACAGCAGCGTCATGTCGCCATAGCGCTCGGCAAAAAACGGCATACGAGCAAGCAGTAGGATAGCGCCCCAGGCAACGAGGCCAAACTGATACACGATAAAACGCGTGAACTGCGTGGCTCCGGCCTCGCCGACATTTTGGCCTGCTTTGGTCAGGCGGTAGATCTGGGCGGGAGTCGAGCCCATCATCATGGGCGTCAGGTTGCCAAAGAAGATGCCGCTCGCCTCGACCGAGATCAGGTCGCGGATGCCGACGGGCGAATATGGGTCGAGCCAGACAGCTATCGCATACGCCACAATGCCAAAGAACAGATACATGAACATGCAAAGACACGCGACAACGAGCCATGGCGCCTGGACGCTCGACATAGCAGCCCAGAACTGCCCCATCTGCCCGGTTACCACCAGATAGACGATATAACCCACCAGCACGACGCCGATAAAGATGGCGCCGCGGCGTGCGCTCTTATTGTCATCTCCGCCCGAGGCCTCAACCTCGACCTGGGGCTTAGACGTATGCTGAGAGGACTCCGTCATGAGGCTCCTTCTAACAGTCAAATTATCTTGGATATTGTACCCGTAAGGGCCATAGGCAGAACGCAAAGCTCTGGTTCAAACGGGAATTGCAGACGGCTGTTTGATAATAAAAAACCCGGACTTCCGTGGGAAGACCGGGTATCAGATGTGTGGTAGCCCGTACCAGATTCGAACTGGTGATCTCCGCCTTGAGAGGGCGGCGTCCTAAACCGCTAGACGAACGGGCCACATGACATCTGCACTGCCGTGCTGCGAGGAAATATATTACGGGACAAAAAACGCAAGCGCAAGAAGAAATTCCAAATTGCCGAAAAATTGTCGGCAGGTTATGGAACACGCAGGTAAACTGGGTAGCTAATTCAAGTTGAGCTGGACCAAAAGAGCTTCGCGCTCGTTGGGAATGTTGTCTTCGATCACGGCGTCGAGGGCGGCGTTGAGTAGCTGCCCCAGTTCCGGCCCGGGCTTGACTCCGGCACGGATCAGGTCGCCGCCGTTGATGGCGAGCATCTTGAGCGTATAGGGCTCCCCTGCCTCCAGTAGCTCGTGCGCCATCGCGCGCATCTCCTCAATCGTCTCGACGTAATAGAAGCACGACGGGGCCTTGCCGAGCGTATCGGCACGCTTAAGATCCATGAGCTCGTCCATCAAACGCGGCGTGTCGACGCCCTCGCCCGAAAGCGCGCGCATCATATTGAGCAGGCAGGAGCGCTCGGGGCGCAGCGGCTTGTCGTGATATTTGATGAGCAGGCACACGTCGCGCACCAGGTCGTGCGAGAGCGCCAGGCGATCCATAATGACGCGCGCTTTCTTGGCGCCGAGCTCGGGATGACCGTAGAAGTGTCCGCTGCCGGCGTGATCGACCGTAAAGCACTCGGGCTTGGACACATCGTGCAAAAACGCCGCCCACATAAGGCTCGACGAGGGCGCGACGCCGTCGCACAGCGCAAGCTCCCCTGCCACCGTCAGCACACGGGCGATATGCTCGTAAACGTTAAACGCATGATAGACACTTCGCTGATCAAAGCCGCGACCCGCTGCCAGCTCAGGCACAGAGGCACAGATGAGCTCGGGGTAGCGCAGCATCGCGTCTCCCCCATGACCGGTCGAAAGAATGCCCTCAAGCTCAATACCCACACGCTCGCGCGCCACGGCGTCGAGCAGCGGCGCGCACTCGGCAAGCGCGCGCTTAGTCTCGGGCTCAATCATAAAGTCCAGGCGGCAGGCAAAGCGCACCGCACGCAACATGCGCAGGGCGTCCTCGTTAAAGCGACGCTTGGGATCGCCGACAGCGCGAATCAGCTTGCGCTCCAAGTCACCCTGGCCGTCGTAGCGGTCGACAAGCCCGCGCTCGGGATGCCAGGCCAGAGCGTTGACGGTAAAGTCGCGGCGCGCCAGATCGTCCTCGAGCGAGGCGGCACGCTCCACACTCTGGGGATGGCGACCATCGGTGTAAAAGCCATCCAGACGGTACGTGGTGACCTCGATACGCTCGCCATCGGAAATAGCCGTGATTCCGCCAAATTTAATGCCCGACTCCACAACCGCGATGCCGGCGGCCTCGAGCGCTGCTTTGGACTCCTGCCACAGGCCGCTACAGCACATATCAACATCGTGGCTGGGGCACCCCATCAGGGCGTCGCGCACCCAACCGCCTACATACCAAGCCTCAAGACCAGCCGCCTCAAGCGCGCGCAGGACGCGCAGGGACGCATCGGACGGTTGAGTACCGTTGAGCGAAACATTGCACATGCCTATGGCCTCCTGCACTTGTGAGCGTTAATCGATGGTTCTCAAGAAGTCTAACAAGAAACGAGAAAGCGCG
>CABUZF010000220.1 GCA_902495985.1 uncultured Collinsella sp. | reverse complement strand
GGGGACTTGCCGTTGACCTCCTTCTCGGGGGTGACGACCGTCACGTCGCAGGCGTACTTGCCCATGGTGGAGGCGAAGAGGCCAGCCGGACGCATGTGAAGACCCTGAGGATTAACGAGGGTAGCCTTCTCAGAAACCATAATTGACTCCTTTTTTGTGTTTAACCCCTGTCGACCATGCGACAGGAGCCATATTCACGACGTTGTTTATATTAACTCACATCAAACTGTTTTTCATTGTGTTTCGCACGAATTATTGGACGGATGTCGTTGCTGGCCGCGTCCGGCCCTCTGTGGGCGAGCAAGCTGCGGAAACTTGGTGGGTCCAGAGTAAAATCGTGCGAAAGGAATTCTGGCTGATCATCTGTTCGCGACAAAGACTCGATGGACAGTTCCCTCTATGCCCTTTTGTAAATTGCGGTGAAATAGGGACTGAATTTGGGGTTGAATCGTTTATGCAGTCCCTATTTCACCGCAACTTGCAGAAGGGCATAGAGGGAACTGCCCATTGAGTCTTTGTCGCGAACAGATCCTCAGCCAGAATTCCGTTCCGCCGATATTGTTCTGGACCGACCGAGTTTCCGCAGCTCGCCCGCCGGGCGGGTCGATTAAGTTTGTCGCGAGTTCCGCACGCAAAGGAAAGCACTTAATGTGCTTTCCGTCTTGCGCAGGACTGTAGAGCAGCAAACTTAACCGCCCCGCCCGGCGGGCGAGCGCAGGGATACGACATCTGTCCAACAATTCGTGTGAAACACAATGAAAAACCGTTTGATGTGAGTTAATATAAACAACGTCGTGAATCTGACTCCTGCCACATGCATGACAGGGGTTAAACACAAAAAGGAGTCAATTATGGTTTCTGAGAAGGCTACCCTCGTTAATCCTCAGGGTCTGCACATGCGTCCGGCTGGTCTGTTCGCCTCCACCATGGGCAAGTACGCCTGTGACGTGACGGTCGTCACCCCCGAGAAGGAGGTCAACGGCAAGTCCCCGATGGCCCTCATGGCTGCTGGTATCCCCTGCGGCACCGAGGTCGAGGTCAAGTGCGACGGCGCTGACGAGGCCGAGGCTCTGGCTGCTGCCATCGAGCTCATCAAGAGCGGTCTTGGCGAGTAGAACTCAAACGGGTCGCATGTTGAACAACTAAGTTCATATTTGGGGGCGCAGTGACCTGTTGTAAGGTAGCTGCGCTCTTTTGTCATGGATATGGCAAAACGCTTTATCACATGACACGGAGAGAGGAATGGGAATGTATCAGGGAGTCAACGCTTCCGAGGGCATCGGTATCGGCACCGTCATGGTTGCCGTCGATCCCGACTTGACGTTTGAGCCGCACGAGGTTGCTGATTCGGCAGCAGAGAAGGAGCGCTATCAGTCCGCTCTTTCGGTCTTCTGCGAGAAGACCCAGGCTCAGGCCGACCACATGAAGGAGTCGGTGGGCGAGGCCGAGGCCGAGATCATGAGCGGACACATTGTCCTGGCTCAGGACCCGGGCATGACCGACGCCATCAACGCCGCCATTGACGGCGGCACCTGCGCCGAGCAGGCGCTCATGGACACCTCGACCATGTTCGAGAACATGTTCCTGTCCATGGACGACGAGATGTTCCGTCTGCGCGCGGCCGACATCGCCGACATCCGCACCGGTATTCTGGCCGAGCTGCTGGGCAAGGAGGTCGTCGACCTCTCCGTCCTGCCCGAGAACACCGTCGTTGTCGTGCACGACCTCACGCCGTCCATGACCGCCACGATCGATAAGGCCCACGTTGCCGGCATCGTCACCGAGACCGGTGGCCGCACGTCGCACTCCGCGATCATCGCGCGCGCCCTCGAGATCCCGGCTGTCCTTTCGGTTTCCAACAGCTGCACCGCGCTGCGCAACGGCATGACCGTTGTCGTCGACGGTGGCAAGGGCATCGTCGAGGCCGATCCCAACGAGGAGACGCTCGCCGCCTACACTGCCAAGGCCGAGGCCTTCGCTGCCGAGAAGGCGGCCCTCGAGGCCTTCCGTGGCAAGCCGTCCGTGACTGCCGATGGCATCAAGAAGATCATCGCCTGCAACATCGGTAACCCCGATGACGTGCCCAACGCGCTCGATCACGACGCCGAGGCCATCGGTCTGTTCCGCTCCGAGTTCCTGTTCATGGACTCTGCTGAGCTTCCTTCCGAGGAGGAGCAGTTCAACGCCTACCGTAAGGTCGCCAGCGCGCTCAAGGGTGCTCCGGTCATCATCCGCACGCTCGATGTGGGTGGCGACAAGGAGATTCCGTACCTGCACATGGTCAAGGAAGATAACCCCTTCATGGGCTTCCGCGCCGTGCGTTACTGCCTGGCCAATCCCGACCAGTACAAGGTCCAGCTCCGCGCTCTGCTGCGCGCTAGCGCCTTCGGTGACGTCAAGATCATGATCCCGCTCGTCACCTGCGTCGAGGAGGTCTTGGCTGTCAAGGAGCTCGTCGAGCAGTGCAAGGCCGAGCTGACCGAAGAGGGTCGCAAGTTCAACGAGAACATCGAGGTCGGCATCATGGTCGAGACGCCCGCCGCTTCGCTGCTCGCAGACCGTCTTGCCGAGGTCGCCGACTTCTTCTCCATCGGCACCAACGACCTGATCGGTTACACCATGTGCGCCGACCGTGGCAACGACACCATCTCCAACCTGTACCAGGTGTACTATCCCGCCGTGCTCCGCTCGCTCAAGAACATCATCGAGAGCGGCGTGAAGGCCGGCATTATGGTCGGTATGTGCGGCGAGGCCGCTGCCGATCCGCTGCTCGAGCCGCTGCTGATCAGCTGGGGCCTGGAGGAGTTCTCGATGAGCGCTCCGTCTATCCTGCGCGCCCGCAAGACCATCAGCCAGTGGACCAAGGCCGAGTGCGACGAGCTTGCCGAGAAGGCGCTCGCCTGCAACACCGCCGCCGAGGTCAAGGCACTGCTCGAGTCCGCAGCTCGCTAATTTGGTATCAGAGGTAACCGCGTGGTTGGAATGGGCCGGCCACGCGGCCCTCACATATACAGGG
>CABUZF010000219.1 GCA_902495985.1 uncultured Collinsella sp. | reverse complement strand
GCGGCGCCACGCAACAAAAAC
This sequence comes from uncultured Collinsella sp., assembly GCA_902495985.1. GTDB lineage: Bacteria > Actinomycetota > Coriobacteriia > Coriobacteriales > Coriobacteriaceae > Collinsella. The sequence goes on along the minus strand of CABUZF010000219.1, from coordinate 3,023 downwards.
GGGCGGGCAAGATGGAGCTGTTGGGACTTCATCTCGCCCGCCCGTGTTACGCGCGTCTGCGACTACTTATGTGGTGGAACTACCCTAACACGAACGGCGCGCGCTTCGTAAGCGTTGAGTTTGTGGAGATGCAGGGCACAAAAACCCCCGACCCCATAAGTTGCGGTGGAATACGGACTGTTTTGACCCTTTAAGCAACAATTCAGTCCCTATTTCACCGCAACTCATTTGGTGCAAAGTAACCTGTCCCCCTTGTACCAATTAGCTGGTGTGGCGCCAGCGAGGGTCGGTGAGCGTACGCGCCACACCCAGTCCAACGGGCAGAAACGCTACGATGAGCACTGCGCGCACAAACCAGCCGAGCATATTGACCGTGTCGAAGGTGCACATGTAATACATCGAGCGATACAGATACAAGCCCGGCACCATAATGACAATCGAAGGCACCGTGAGGGCGATGCGCGGGTAGGTGAGCTTGACTTCAGCCAAGCTTGCGAGCAGCCCCGATACCAGCGCGCCGATAAACGCTGCTGCCTCGGGAGGCATTCCCGTGCTGAGGCCCAGGAAGGGAATCATCGTCGGCGCATCGACAAGGGTCAGACGCAGGGTATTGGACACGGCGCCGATCAACCCAGCTGCCGCGGCCATCTTTACCGGGCTGTTGAACATCACCGAGAAGCCGAATACGCCAACGAAGCTCATCACCACGCGCAGGAGCGTAAGGGCAAGCGGCGAAAGGCCCAGTGGGGCAAAGTCGTCCGGCGCCAGGCCAACACACTCGGCAACCATCCAACCTACGAGGGTCGCCATCACAATAATCGATACGGCATATGAAAGGCGCTCGATACCGCTTCGCATGTCGAGCTTAGCGATGTCGAGGCCTGCCGTAATGAGTGGAAAGCCGGGAATCACAAAGAGCATGGCGCCGATATAGCCTTCTTGGTGCGACATTGCCCCCGGTATGACCTGGCCAAGGCCGAGCAATGCCAGCAGATACGAAACGCAAGCGAGCGCAACGCCGGTCGTCAGCGCGCTGAACTGACCAAGGCCTTGCTTGAGAATATGGGAGCGGGCAAAGTTGCCGACACCCGCGCCCACGAACGCGCAGGCCATCTCGATAGGGCCGCCGCCGAGCAAAAAGACGAAGGCGCCGCAAGCACAGGCTGCCGCAAGGCCCTGTTGCCAGGGAGAGTAATCAGGCTTTGAGCTCTCAACGGTCCTGAGCATCTCGTGATACTCGTGTACCGTGAAGCGACGACCATAGGTCTCGATTTCCTTGAGGAAACTCTCCATCATCCAAATGCGATGGGTATTGACTCCCGTTGTGGGCAGGCTGACAACCTCGTTAAAGCAGTGGCCATCTTCGATGCAAGTGCACTCAAACGACAGAAGACTCAGGTCGACGTGAATCGTGACGCCGAGTACGGCGGCAACACGATTCATGGTATCGCGCACGCGCCAGGCGCCTGTTCCGCTTGCCAGCATAAGCATGCCGGTGCGGCAGATGATGGATGACTTATCGGTGAGTGGCGCATCGACGGCAAGCTCATCGCCTGCCGTCACGATCTGGTGCCAGTCAGTTTTCATATGGAGCGCGCCGGCACGAACGCCGTGGTGCATGGGGGCTCTCGAAAGCAGCGAGTCAAGGCGCGAAGGCTGTGGGGGCTCCGCTGATCCGACCTCGTCCTCGTCGGGCTCTTCATCAATAAGGTCGAAAGTATCGAGCGCCGCCGGCTCGCGACGGTCGATCAATTCCTCGTCCTCATCATCAAAGTAGTTGAACTGATCGAGCATGTCCTCTTCGATTGCACGCTCGCTCGCGTCGTCCATCCCGGTGCTCCCTTCCTGTCGACTAACCCCCATCCTAGGCAGCAACGGCTAAAGGAAACATAAAAGAGACGACTGTCACGCGAGCCATGTGCTCAATAGCCGTTGGGTAGTCGTTTAAGAACGTCCCCAATGACTACATCCAGCTTGACAGCCAAGGAAACGCCGATGCCTTGGCAACGACAGCGAAAGCCCGCCAGAGCGAGCAAGGTGCCTTGAAACAAGGCGGCATTGATCTTTTGATCATGCCGCCGAAGTTGAAAGGCAGATTGCCGCTCTGGCGGGTTTGCAGCGTCAACTGGTTACGCGGGTTGGTAAACCCGCGTAACCCCCTAGTACATCTTTGCGCCGGCGGGGATGGAGGCGTCGAGCTGGATCAAGTTGAGACGCTCCTCGCCCTCCTCCTCGTGGACAGCGCTGATCAGCATGCCGCAGCTGGGAATGCCCATCATCTTGCGCGGAGGCAGGTTGGTGATGGCGAGCAGAGTCTTGCCGACCAGGTCCTCGGGCTCGTAATAAGCGTGAATACCGGAGAGGATGGTGCGGTCGGTGCCGGTGCCGTCGTCGAGTGTAAAGTTCAACAGCTTCTTAGACTTCTTGACGGCCTCGCACGCCTTAACCTTCACAGCGCGGAAATCGCTCTTGGAGAAGGTATCAAAGTCGACGAACTCCTCAAACAGCGGCTCAACGGCGATCTTGGAGTAATCGAGCGTGGGCTTAAGCGACTTAACGAACGGGCTCGCGGCGTTGCCGGCCTCGGCAGCCTTGGCGGCAGCGGCACCGGACTGGAAACCCTTCTCGGGCTTCATGTGCGGGAACAGCAGCACGTCGCGGATAGAAGCCTGGTTAGTAAGCAGCATGACCACGCGGTCGATACCAATGCCAATGCCGCCCGCGGGAGGCATACCGTACTCGAGGGCGCGCACGTAGTCCTCGTCATACTCCATGGCCTCGTCGTCGCCGCCGGCCTTCTCGGCCATCTGGGCAGCAAAGCGCTCAGCCTGGTCAACCGGGTCGTTGAGCTCGGAGAATGCGTTGGCGTACTCGTGGCCGGCGATAACCAGCTCAAAGCGGTGGGTCAGACGCGGGTCGTCCTCAAAACGCTTGGCGAGCGGGCTGACCTCGATGGGGTAATCGCACACGAAGGTCGGGTTGACGATGGTGTCCTCGCCCAGCTCATCGTAAATCTCGGCGAT
>CABUZF010000218.1 GCA_902495985.1 uncultured Collinsella sp. | reverse complement strand
GTTCGCTGAACAGTTGATTGGTTTGACGTATGACGACTTCTTATAAAACGATGGTGGTAAAGATCGGCTCGTCCACGGTGGTGGGCGCCGACGGCAAGGTCAACCGCGCCTTTATCGGCGGTCTTGCCGATCAGGCCGCAGCGCTGCGCAAGCTCGGCTGGCGTCTGGTCGTGGTGAGCTCGGGCGCTATCGCCTGTGGCTATCCCGTGCTGGGCTTCGACCGTAAGCCGGTCGGCGACCTGCCGAGCCTGCAGGCCTGCGCCTCGGCCGGTCAGTGCATCATCTCGTCGGCCTACGACGAGGAGTTTCATGCGCGCGACCTGCTCACCTCGCTCGTGCTGCTCACGCGTCACGACACGGCGCGCCGTACGTCCTACCTGCACGCGCGCGACGCCCTGCTGCGCCTGGTGGAGCTTGGCGTGGTGCCGGTCGTCAACGAGAACGATACCGTTACTGTCGATGAGATCAAGTTTGGCGACAACGACACGCTGGCGGCGCTTGTAAGCTGCCTGGTTTCTGCCGATCTGTGTGTGACGCTCTCGGACATCGATGGCCTCTACACTGCCAATCCGCATGAGGACCCCACGGCCGAGTTTGTACCGGTCGTGCATAAGATCGATGCCAAGATCATCGCCTCGGCGGGCGATTCTTCCACATCGGTGGGCACGGGCGGCATGATTACCAAGATTCGTGCGAGCCGCATTCTGATGACGGCGGGCATTCAGAGCGTGATTTGCTCAGGCGAGGAGCCCGATGCGCTCGTGCGCCTCGCCCGCGGCGAGAGCGTGGGCACGCTGTTCGATCCGCCGGCGGAGCGTCTGGACATCGCACCCCGCAAGCTGTGGATCGCACTGGGCGACAAGGCGCATGGCTCGGTGACGGTCGATGATGGTGCTGCGAAGGCGCTGGTTAGCCGTGGCTCTTCCTTGCTTGCGGTGGGTATTCGCGAGGTCGATGGCCAGTTTGCCGAGGGCGATGTGCTCGATGTGTGCGATCCGAGCGGTATGGTCGTCGCCCGCGGTATCGCCGAGGCCGATTCGGACGTGCTGGAGCTTGCTGCCGGCCGCCGCCAGGACCAGATCGCCAGCAACCGCCTGCTCGCTAACTTGGCCGAGAAGCCGGCGATACACAGGGATAACCTAATCGTCTTCGCTTAACCAATTGACGCTGCAAACGCCCCTAAGCGGCAATCTGACGTTCAATCGTCGGGCATGACCAAAAGGTCAATGCCCTCCTCTTTCACGTCACCTTGCTCGCTTAGGGGCGTTTTCGCTTTCCGTTCTCTACCTGCGATGGCCGTAACGCCGGCATATCGTAAGTTGCGGTGAAATAGGGATGGTTTGGCGGCTTTAAAGCCTTTAACAGTCCTTATTTCACCGCAACTCGTTGAGGCGGCGGGGTCCCACTGCCGGCACTTGGGGACGTTCCTTTTGTGCCGGCACTTTGGGACACTCCTTAGCTAGAAGATCCGGCGCAGGTCTCCGCGGTTGAGCGCTTCGTCGAAGAGGTGCTTGAACACCGCGCTGTCGTGCAGGCCGTCGTGCTCGAACTCGTTGGTCACCCAGGCATGCGAGTTGCCCACGCGGCTGAGCGTATCGAGCTGCATGCCCGAATCGACGTACATATCGTCGAAATACACCGCGGCCTGGAGTGGCACCTCGTTGCAGGCTAGGCGCTGCGGGTCGTAGATCTTGTCCCAGCTGGTGTCTTCCATCAGCAGGTCCATGGCGGGCTTAAACGGCATAAGCTCGGGCATCTGCTCAAACATCCACGGGAACATGGCCTCGCCGGTAAACATGAGCGGGCGCGCGAGTGTGTCGAACTCGGCACGATGGGCCTTCTCCTCTGCTGCGGCCCAGCGAATGGGCATGGTGTCGCCGTCGGCGTAGATAAACTCCTGCAGCGTCCAGTACAGCGGGTTTGTACGCGTGTTGGTGCGCTCGAAGGCGCGCATCAAAAAGCTGTCGGATACCGAGGAGCCGCAGCTAAGCGTACCGTCGCCAGTAACAAACGCGTGATCGATAATCCAATGCATGCGCTCAAAGCTCGGCTTCATGCCAAAGTCGCTGCCCATGAGCTGTAGGCGCTCGACCGTCATCGGCGAGCCGTCGGGCAGCACGGGCTTCTGGGCCTCGAGCGCATCGGCCAGGGCTGCCACGCGGTCGACGTCAGCGGGGTAGCGGTCATAATACTGCTGCGTCTTGGCGGCCATGCGCGGGAAGGTGTGCGCGTAGACCTCGCTTGCGCTCGCTGGCACGTGTGGAATGCCGCCGCAGGTAAAGCTTGCCGCCACGCCTTCGGGGAAGAGCGACAGATAGCTCAACGTCAAAAAGCCGCCGTAGCTCTGGCCGAGCGTGACCCAGGGCTTGCCGCCAAAGCCCGCCAGACGCAGGTACTCAAAATCGCGCACGATGGAGCTGGCGAGGTGGCGCTTGAGGAAGTCGGCCTGCGAGCGTGCTGTATCGGCGCCGGCGGCCGTTGCGCGATCACCCAGTGCCTTGATCGTGCGTCCGTCCACGCAGCTACTGCGTCCGGTGCCGCGCTGGTCGGGAAGGACCACACGGAAGTGCTTGACGGCCTCCTCGATCCAGCCGTCGCTTGTAGGCGACAGCGGACGCGGGCTCTCGCCGCCGGGGCCGCCCTGCAAAAACAGGAGCAGCGGCAGATCGTCGTTGATGCGGTCGGGCGCGCAAACCACGCGGTAGAAGAGCTTGATGCTCTCGGGCGCGCCGGCGATTGGTGCCGGCATAGCGCCGCGGCGCATGGTGCTGCCGACGGCCAGGAGCATCGGCTCCAGGCCGCGCCAGTCAAGGGGGACGTCGATGCTGTGGTCCTCGACGTAAAGGCCGGGGACGTGGTACGAAGTGATGAGGGCCATGTGAGTCTTCCGTTCGTTGCGGTGTTTCGGGTTGACCAATTCTACCGCCGCGGGCGAGGCCATGCGCAAATCGGCTACCATGGTTGCAAACTTCTAGGAGAAAGGGCCGCCCATTTCGGTCGATATAGCCACGTATGTCCACGATCTTGCCGTTGCCGCCAAGGCAGCGTCGGC
>CABUZF010000217.1 GCA_902495985.1 uncultured Collinsella sp. | reverse complement strand
CGCGGCGTGACCGGCGACACCGACATCAACATCATCGACACCGCCGAGTTCGCGATCCCCGGCCTTGACGATGAGTTCCGTGTCATCGTGTCTCCGTGGATCCTCTCCTCGCTGATCACCGATCGCCTTGCCGCTTACTACGAGACGGTCACCAAGCACAACCTCAACTACCGTCGTTACTATCACCAGTTCGACTACTAATCGGTGACAAATAAGCTACTGATCAAGAAGCACCCTGCCCGGGCGCATGCGTCCGGGCATTTTTATGCCGAAATTCGCAAGAAAGGGGAATCGAATGAGGCAGTTTATCGTTGCATCCCATGCTCATTTTGCGTCTGGAATCGTCGAGAGCATTGGGCTGCTCTCCGGTGAGCGCGAAAACGTCCATGCGCTGTCTATGTATGTCGACGGAAACGAGGACCTGACCAAGGAGGCCGCAGCGGTTCTCGATGGGTTTGCTGCGGACGACGAGGTTGTCGTGTGCACTGACCTGTTCGGCGGCAGCGTCAACAACGAGTTCACCAAGATCGTCCAGACGCGTCCCAACACGCACCTGGTGACCAATATGAACCTGCCGCTCCTTATTCAGCTGCTGTTCGTGCCCGACTCCACCCCAATTGATGAGGCCATTCGCCAGATCGTCGAGGCGGACGACACCAAGGTCAAGTACGTCAACGACCTGCTGGGGCAGGCCGAACTCGATGAGTTTTAATCGCTAGGGAGCACATCATGATTCAGATGATTCGCGTGGACTATCGACTGCTGCACGGCCAGGTTGCCGTTAGCTGGACTTCGGCTCTGGGTGCCGACTGCATCCTGTTGGTAAGCGACACGGTCCTCAATGACAAGCTTCGTCTGCAGGCCCTGTCCCTTGCAAAACCGGAGGGCTGCAAGGTTGTCGTCAAAAACACCGAGGATGCCGTCAAGGCGCTCCAGAGCGGTGTGACCGATAAGTACAAGCTCTTCGTAGTTTGCGAGACGATTTAGCAGGCCGGTGCCGTCGCCAAGGCGATGGGCGTCAAGAAGATCAACCTCGGCAATGTTGCCTTTAGCGAGGATGCCCGCCAGGTCTCGACGAGCGTGTTCCTTACGCCCGAAAACGAGGCATACGTCAAAGAGCTGCTCGGCGAGGGCTACGAGCTGTTCATTCAAATGATTCCGGCAGATGCGAAGACTGACGCCGCGAAGGTCATCGGTTAGGGGCCATCATGGTTATCAAGACAATCCTGATTTTCCTTATTGCCCTTTTGGGCTATTCCGAGTGGCTGACGGGCACGAGCTACCTCCAGCGCCCGATCGTGCTCGGACCTCTGGTTGGCCTTGTCATGGGCGACATGGTGACCGGCACGATCATGGGCGCCACGATGGAGCTTGCCATGGTCGGCGCCATCTCGGTCGGTGCGTATAACCCGCCCGATACGATTTCCGGAACCATTCTGGGTGTGTCGCTTGCCATGCAGGCCGGTGCGGACGCTTCGGCGGCCCTGACCCTGGGTATTCCCATCGCAACGATCGTCCTGGCGCTCGATACCGCCCTGGGCCAGCCGGTGATGCTGCTGCTGGTGCACCGTATCGACAAAAACGTCGAGGACGGGGACACCAAGGCCATCACGCGCAACATGCTCATCGCCGGTTACGCGCAGAGCTGGTGCGGCCTGTTGATTATTCCCCTGGCATTCTTCTTTGGCGCCGATGCTGTTGCCAGCCTGCTCAACATCATTCCCGATTTCGTTCAGACCGGCATGGATGTCGCCGCCGCCTTCTTGCCCGCACTCGGCTTTGCGATGCTGGCGCAGATGATTATGAACAAAACGGTGGCTCCGTTCTTCTTCGCTGGCTTCTTCCTCGTCGCCTACTTTGGCATTAGCACGACGGGCGTGGCGATCTTTGCCGCGATCATCGTCGTCGCGATGACGGTTTTGGGTGACAAGAAAAAAGCGGAGCAGCCCGCAGTGGCAACCGAGGATCCTGCGATTGGGAGTGGGTTCGATGAGTTTTAAGTTTGAGTCTTCTTACGACGGGTTGATTTCCCGCGCAGATCTTAAGAAGCTGTTCTGGCGCTCGATTCCCTATGAGCACTCCTGGAACTACGAGCGTATGGGCCATATCGGCTTTATGTGGGCCCTTATGCCGATCCTCCGCAAGCTGTATCCGCAGGATGCAGACTTTAAGGCCGCCCTTAAGCGCCATATGGAGCTCTATAACGTCACGCCGTACATCTCGACGCTCCCCATGTCTATTGCTGCCGCAATGGAAGAAGTCAACGCCACCGAAGATAACTTTGACACGAGCGCGATCTCTAATGTCAAGCTTGCTTTGATGGGACCGCTGTCCGGCGTGGGCGATGCCTTCTACTGGGGCACGCTGCGAATTTTGGCAACGGGTGTCGGCACGTCGCTGGCGCTGCAGGGCTCTATTCTTGGCCCGATTTTGTTCCTGCTCGTGTTCAACGTCCCTCACTACATCATCCGTTACCTGCTGACGTTTGTGGGATATCGCTTTGGCTCGGACATGATCAGCAAGGTCCAGGAATCGGGCATTATGGACACGATCGTCAAGATGGCCTCTATCATGGGCGCCATGGTGATCGGTGCTATGACCATGGAGATGGTCACCGTGGACATTCCGCTCATGGTCGGCGCGGGCGATGGTGCTCAGACGCTGGCCGAGCTGCTCAACGGAATCTTCCCGGGCTTTGTCACGATGGGGCTGTTTGGAATCGTCTATCTCATGCTCAAGAAGAAGATGAATCCGCTGCTTATCATGCTCGTGATCCTGCTCGTGAGTATCGCCGGCGCGTTCTTTGGAGTGCTTGGTGTCCAGTAGAGTATCCGTCATAATGAGAACAATGTAAGAGGGGGCGTCGCGCACACTGTGCTGCGGCGCCCTTTTGCCGAAAGGTGGACAAGATGGAGTATCCGCAGCTTGCCGTCATGAATATCAGCCATCGTTATTTTGACCTTGAGGAATTCTTTTCTTCGGCAGCGGCCTCGGGCTACACGTGTTGCGAGCTTTGGACCGGGGCGATGCATCTGTATGTCGATTGCCATGGATACGATTCGCT
>CABUZF010000216.1 GCA_902495985.1 uncultured Collinsella sp. | reverse complement strand
CGCTCGCCCTTGAGCAGACCCATCTTGTACATGGTGTAGAGCAGCTTGCGGTGCGAGGGCTTAAAGCCGTCGATCTCGGGGAACGCACGCGAGACGTTGACGCTCATGGCGTAGGGCATGTAGTTGACCTCGAGCGTCTGCGTGATCGGCTGGTCAGTGACCTCGGAGTGCAGGCCGATGACGTTCTCGGCGTTGACCTGCTTTTTCTTTGGCTGGGTTTTCGTCTTCTTCTTTGCCACGATTTCCTCTTGAACTTCTTATGGCCGTCGTTATCGATTTGCTGCTATTGCAGGTCTAGCTGGTCCAGATATTCCTTGCCGTGCTCGGAGATATGGCGCTTGCGGCCTGCCTCGTCGTTGCCCAGCAATAGGTTGAACATGGTCTCCATCTTGGTGACGTCCTCGGGTTCCACCTTGATCAGACGACGCGTCTCGGGGTTCATGGTGGTGAGCCACATCATGTCCGGATCGTTCTCACCAAGACCCTTGGAGCGGTTGATGGAGCACTTCTGGTCGCCGATTTCCTTAAGAATGCCGTTCTTTTCGAGCTCGGTGTAGGCAAAGTAGGTCTTCTCTTTGCAGTTGATCTCGTAGAGCGGCGACTCGGCGATATACACGTAGCCCTCGTCGATAAGTGTGGGCACCAGGCGGTAGAGCATGGTGAGCACGAGCGTGCGGATGTGATAACCGTCGACGTCGGCGTCCGTACAGATGATGACCTTGTTCCAGTTGAGGTTGTCGAGGTCAAAGGCACCGAGGTTCTTGATGCGCTTGTCCTTGATCTCCACGCCGCAGCCCAGCACGCGCATGAGGTCCATGATGATGTCGGACTTAAAAATGCGCGGGTAGTCCTCCTTCAGGCAGTTGAGGATCTTGCCGCGGACGGGCATAACGCCCTGGAACTCGGCATCGCGCGAGGTGCGAATGGCGCCTGCTGCCGAGTCGCCCTCTACGATGTAGATCTCGCGACGGCTCTTGTCCTTGGAGCGGCAGTCGATGAACTTTTGCACGCGGTTGGCCATGTCGGTCTTCTGCTGCAGGTTTGTCTTGATACTCTGGCGCGTCTTCTCGGCGTTCTCGCGCGAGCGCTTGTTGATGAGCACCTGCTCCATGATCTTGTTGGCGGCGTCTTTGTTCTCGATCAAGTAGGTCGAGAGGCGCTCCTTAAAGAATGCCGTCATGGCCTGCTGGATAAAGCGGTTGTTGATGGCCTTCTTAGTCTGGTTTTCGTAGGACGTCTGGGTGGAGAAGCAGTTGGTCACCAGCACCAGACAGTCCTGGACGTCTTGCCACTTAATGCCGCTCTCGTTTTTGTTGTACTTGCCCTGTTGCTTAATATAGGCATCGATGGCGCTGGTCAGAGCGCTGCGAGCGGCCTTTTCGGGCGAACCGCCGTTCTCGAGCCACGATGAGTTGTGGTAGTACTCCTGCATCATGAAAGTGCGCGAGAAGCACATGCAAGCAGTGATTTTTACGTTGTAGTCGGGCAGGTCCTCGCGATCGCGACCGCGACGGTCGGCCTCGATAAAGAAGGGCTCGGTAAGGTAGTCGGTACCGACCTTCTCGAGCACGTAGTCCTCGATGCCCTTGGGGTAGCAAAAGTCCTCTTCGGAAAACTCGCCATCGTCGCCCTCGATGCGCAGGCGGAAGGTCACGTTGGCGTTGACCACGGCCTGACGGCGCATGGTCTCGCGATACCAATCGTGGGGGATGCTGATGGAGGTGAAGACTTCAAGATCGGGGCGCCACTTGATAGTGGTACCGGTGCGGTCCTCGTCGCTGGGTTCAATCTCGAGTGCCTTCTTTTTGGCGCCGACGACCTTGCCCTTCTTAAAGTGCAGAGAGTACTTGTTGCCGTCGCGCCAAACCGTGACGTCCATGTATTCGGAGGCGTACTGGGTCGCGCACGAGCCCAGGCCGTTGGTGCCGAGCGAGAAGTCGTAGTCGCCGCCCTGGTTGTTGTTGTACTTGCCGCCGGCGTAGAGCTCGCAAAAGACGAGTTCCCAGTTAAAGCGCTTCTCGGAGGGATTCCAGTCGAGCGGACAGCCGCGGCCGTTGTCCTCTACCTGAATGGAACCATCGCGAAAGGCGGTAAGGGTGATGAGCTTGCCGTAGCCCTGGCGCGCCTCGTCAACGGCGTTGGACAGGATCTCGAAGGCAGCGTGTGCACAGCCATCGAGTCCGTCCGAGCCGAAGATGACGGCAGGGCGCAGACGTACGCGTTCCTCGTCCTTGAGCTGGCGGATACTGTCGTTACCATAGTTTGCGGTGTTTTTTGCCATACTCGCTCTCTCGGTGCTCCTTTGCTGCGTTTAAGTCATATAGATAGTCAAGGTAGCATAGCCCAGCCCTTGGGCGATTCCAACCAACACGAAATCCATCGAACAATCGTTCGGAATTTGGTGGAACAGCGTTTACTCGGACAAAACCGAGTCGGTTCTGTCCGAGTAAGTTTGAAGGCGGTCGAATGCGTCCTGCTACGTTTGCGGTTGGATGCGTTTGTCAAAAACGTGCCATGCGGATTATTGGATTGAATCGAACATTGGGACAGGCGTCTCATTTTATGGGCCGAGGGCGTGCGTATACGAGTCTTTTTGGTCCATAGGGGATGCTGGGCGGTTGCTAGTTGGGCCACGGGTCACTTCGCCGGCGCTGCTTTTCGCCATACGCTCATAGTGGAGGCCGATGCCACGGAGTCGACTTGGGACTCGGGCAACGGATGAGCTGTAAGCCGAAAGGAGCGGTGAGGATGATGAAGCCCATGACGAAGAAGCTGCTGTTAGGAATTCCCACCGTGACGCTTTCGGCCGTGCTGGCTTGCACGCTTACCGGTTGCGGCGGAAATGCGCCGAGTGGCTCGGCTGGCAGCTCGGGCGGCGGCAGTGCTCCCGTAGAGAAGAAGGCCTATGAGTCGCAGACGGTCGAGGTAGCTGGTATAACCTATGAGTCGGTAGCCCACGGTACGTTCTATCGCGGCGACGCTAAGCTGCAGGACGGCTTTTACCTACACGTCAAGATCACCAACAACAATGCAAAGAACAGGACGTTTGACTCCTTTAACGTGCATG
>CABUZF010000215.1 GCA_902495985.1 uncultured Collinsella sp. | reverse complement strand
TAGACGATGCCGTCCTTGAGGATGATGTTTCCCGCATGCGGGTCGGCATGGAAAAAGCCATCGTCGAGTACCTGCGTCGAGTAGTCCTCGACAATCGCCGAGCCGATCTTTTCCAGGTCATAGCCCTCGGCCACCAGGCGCTCGGGATCGGCGATAGAAATACCATCGATGTAGTCCATGACCACGACGTGCTCGGTGCACAGATCCAGATAGGACTTGGGACACGACACGCCATGCACGCTTTTGTGGAAGTCGTAGAAATCGTTGAGGTTTTTGGCCTCGGCCAAAAAGTTGGTCTCCTCGCGAAACGAGGTCCACAGCTCTTCGACCACGCCATGCAGGTCCACAAACTGATCGGTGTTGACGAACTTTGAGACGATGCGCACCACCGAGCGAATGATGTCGATGTCCTGCGCCATAACCTGCTGCGCACCGGGGCGCTGCACCTTGACGGCCACGTCCTCGCCCGTCACCAGACGAGCGCGGTGCACCTGCGCGAGCGACGCGCTTCCGAGCGGGTTGGGGTCGATCGCGTCGAACATCTGCCCCAGGCGCTGGCCGTACTCCTCTTCTAGACAGCGGAGCACTACCTCATACGGCACCGGCTCTACGTCGGAGCGCAGGCGACGCAGCTCGTCGCAAAACCGCTGCGGTAAAATCTCGGAGCGGTTGGCCAGAATCTGCCCCATCTTGACGAACATGGGGCCGAGCTCCTCGAGCAGGCGGCGCAAGCGAACCGGCGTGAGGTTATCCCACACACGGTACTTTTTGACCAAGCGAACAATCTGCCCGATGCGTTCGCGACGACCCGCCGGCGTGAGCTGGTATTCCTCGTCCGGCGCCATCGCGTCGGGCTCTTCGGGCACCATATCGACAGCGCGCGGCTTTTTGCGAGCGCCCGAGACGGCGGCATCGACCTCATCGACAACCGCCGCCTCGTCACCCAAAGGATCTAGATTGTTGTAATCGGTGGTGGAATCTGCCATCTGCGCTGCTACTCGGCCTCTTCGGTATCCTTCGCATCGTCGGGCTCAACGGACTCGACGGGCACCGAGGTCACGTTGTCCTCGACCGAATCGACGATGTCGCGCACATGGGCTAGGAAGGCCGTGCGCTCAGGGGCGGTCATAACGCGGACGCGGGCAAGGATGAGCTCGTCGAGCACGCGCTGGGCCGCAGTCTCGCCCTGTATGCCCAAGCGCTCGGTCAGATCGGAGATGGTGCCACCGGCCTGCTCGAACATGTCGGACACGCTGCGGGCGATATCGGGGGTGGCGGTGTCCTTGCGGACCTGCTCGCCTTTGGTGTTAAGGTCGTCGAGGACCTTCTTGCCGCCTTCGACAGCAACGGCGGCAGCGCCAAAGCCCACGTTAATGGCGCCGTTAACAAGCTGATCGAGTTTCATAACCATGGTTGTCTCCAATCACAAACAACTGCATTGGCGTTCTTGTACCCAAGATTGAGCGAAAGCGACAAAGCGTTTTAGCGCTATTCGATCGACGGGAAATCCCTACCTCACGTTGTCGTTCATCGCGAAAGAGTTCTTCATGGCGCAGCTCGTGGTGTAGAGCACCTTGCCCAGCAGGGCATCGGTCTCCACGCGAACACGCTCGGCAAAGGCCTCGTTGGCGCGTGTAAGCTCGGAAGGCACCTCGGCCTCGGGCAGAGCGGCTACGGCAGCGTCGACGTCATGGATCTGCTTGTGGCCCATGCCACCGATCTTCTCCTGATAATCCTCGACCGCGCGGCCGCACTCATGGAAACGGACGTCGGCCAGGGCACCGATCAGGCGGTTGGCCCAGTAGAAGTTTTCGGACGTCACGCGAGCCTGCGTGTCGGCATAGTACTCGGGCATGGTCTCGACGTTGGCGTACAGCGGAACCAGCGCGTTAAACGAGTTGGAGCCAAAGGCCATCCACTGCACGGCGCGATAGGCCGGCTGCGCATAGGAACGCAGCTGCAACACGGCGAGCTGGCTGTTGCGGTTGATGCCGATGGGACGATAGGCGCCGCGCGTGGCGGGCGTGCCCTTGCTGCCGTAGCAGTCGTACTCCGTGCCCTGGTAGTGGCTCGAAAGCACGTACTTAATGTCCTCGATGGTCACCTTGTGCTCGGGCACGCGGCTCCAAGGGATGTCGTCGCTCTCGGGCGTGAAGTCGGCGTCGGGGCCATCCCACACGTCGCTGGGGTTGAGGCAGCGCTGCATGTACCAGGCGCGCGGCGTGTTGTAGACATGGTCGCTGTCGCTGTGCGAGCCAAAGGCCTCGCGCGGGTTAAAGACCACAGCCGGGCCGTCGCCCTCGACGCCCAGCGTCAGGTCCAGATGCCACTCGGCCATCCAGGCGCGCAAGTCGGCGGAGCACATATGGTCGGCCTGGGCGCCCTCGGCGTCATCCAGGTCAAAGCTGTCGATACCCAGCTGGTTGGGCATGGTCACATAGGCGTCATCGGGCACACGCTTGGCAATCCAGTGGTGACCACCGATGGTCTCGAGCCACCAGATCTCGTCCACATCACTAAAGGCGATGCCGTTGTTCTCGTAGGTGCCGTAGCGCTCGAGCAGGTCGCCCAGGATACGGACGCCGTCGCGGGCGGACTTGGCGTAGGGCAGGACCAGGGTCACCATATCCTCCTCGCCCAGGCCACCAGGTTGCGCCGGCACATAGCCGTCCTCACCCTCGTTGCCCTTGGCGGGCACGTAGTCCACGAGTGGGTCGGCGCCGCGGACGCGCTCGTTGGTGGTGAGCGTCTCGGTTGCGGACATGCCCACATTGAGCTCGTTGAAACCGGCCTCGGCCCAGATGCCGTGGCCCGGGACAACATCGGGGACGCTCGTGTAGCGCATGGGGTTATCGGGCAACTCAACGGTCAGGTGACTCAGGACGCTCGTGTAGACGCGCGGCTGCTCGTCGGGGTGCACCACGCGCATGCGCTTGGGCTCAAACACCCCGTTGGACGAGTCCTCGTTACGCGCGACAAGCGTCGACCCGTCGTAGCTTGCGTTTTTACCGACCAAAATCGTTGTGCACGGCATGCGCATCCTCCTTGAGCGAAGAAATCAAACGGTACCAGTGTATCGCTTCGG
>CABUZF010000214.1 GCA_902495985.1 uncultured Collinsella sp. | reverse complement strand
TGCCGCCGGCTGCAATAGCAACGGTCATCTTATCGGTCATGGTAGTCCCTTCGTACACGCGGTCCCTGGTCGTCGGTGCGCAGACGCGCCGACGGGTCCGAGTTCAAATCGATTCGATTATATCCGCCGCCCGCGTTGCGAGGGCTGGGGCGCTGAGGACGACCTTGCGGCGCCGTTCGCTGACGCGGGCGGACTGCCGGCTCGGTCGCAGAGCCATCCAGGACGGTAAAACCGTTACGCGAAGATCGCTCGCCGCGCACGTGGGGCACGCCAGCGGTACTCTCATCCATAACGGCAAAGCTCTCGCGGCGACGGTCGTACTCATCGCGACGGGCGCTCTCGTACGAAACGCGCAGGATCAATCCGGCAAGCATAAGCGACACAATAATCGACGAACCGCCGTAGCTAATAAACGGCAACGGTTTGCCCGTCATGGGAAACACGTTGAGGATGCCCAACGCGTTAATCAAAAACTGCACCGCGAGAATGACCGCGGAGCCAGACGCCATAAGCGCGCCCCGACGATCGGTCGCCTGCTCGGCAATGCGAAACGCCGAATAGATCAGCATCGCAAACACCAAGAAGAACAGCACGGTTCCGACAAAACCGACTTCCTCGCCAATGATGGCCAGGATGTAGTCATTGTGCGCCTCGGGCAGATACGAGTACTTCATGGTTGAGTTGCCGATGCCACGGCCGAACAGACCGCCCGAGGCAAAGGCCATGATGGCAAGCGTGGCCTGATAGCCGTCACCATACTCGTCGGCCCAAGGGTTCAAGGCAACCTGAATACGCACCATACGGTACGGCTCCGCAACAAGCGCAATCACAATCACGAGAATGCCGAAGATTAGCACGCCGATGATAAATCTGGGGTCGAGACCCGCAAACAACGCCATGCACATGAGGGTCAACAGGATGATCAGGACAGTACCGAAATCGGGCTGGATAAAGATCAGAAAGAGCGAAATGCCCAAGTAGATGCCCATCTTGCGAAGGAATTCGTTGATGTTGCCACCGGGCGAAAAGAAACGATCAAGCATGATGGCCGAATACGCAATGGCAAATGGCTTTAAAAACTCGGAAGGCTGGAACTGAATGCCGGCAATGTTGAGCCAGCGCGTGGCGCCACGGCTGCCGCTGCCCACCAAGAACACCAGAAACAGTAGCCCTATCATGCCTATGAGGAAGATCCTGAGCACGTCTTCCCCAAACCAACTGTCCGGCAAGATGCGCACGATGGCAACCATAGCCAGCACGCCAACTCCGGCAAACGCGGCTTGTCGAAACAGAAAAAACGTCGCCGAGCCATTCTCGTGCAGCGCCTCGACCGAAGACGCCGAGTACACCATCAGCAGGCCAAAGCACACCAAGGTAAACAGGCAGGCCATGAATATCAAACGGGGGCGCATGATACGGGCGGGAACGCCGGCAATATAGCGTTCGCTAAACGTCTGCCCGCCGCGACCGGAACGCGGTGTGCTGCGCCGCGAGGAAGCACGGTCCGAGTCGGGCCTCCTCATACCTTGTCGGGGACTCTCCTCTCTCACCGGCAACCCCTATTCCATTTGCGATTTCGCCGCAGCGGCAAGCTGGGCCACATAGTCCTTAAACACGCGGCCGCGCTCCTCATAGCCCGAGAACTCATCGAACGAAGAGCAGGCAGGAGAAAGTAAGATCACGTCGCCACGGCTCGACAGCGAACGGGCGACGTCCACGGCATCGCGCAGGTCATCCGCCTGGGCGATATCCACATCGCCATCGACATCGGCCTCGTCCATAGCGGCGGTGAAACGCTCGCGCGCATCGCCAAAGCAGACGACCGAGCGTACGTTATCCATAACAACGCGCGCGAAGTCCGTGAGCGGCGTGCCCTTATCGTGGCCGCCGAGCAGCAAGATCACGTCGTCATCGGGAAATGCCGTCAGCGCCTTCTCGACCGCATCGGTGTTGGTCGCCTTGGAATCGTTGACGTAGCGCACGCCGTCAATCTCGCCACACGGCTCCACGCGGTGCTCGAGCGGCTGGAACGAGGCCAGACCGCGGCAGACACCATCGACATCGGCACCGACTGCCAGGGCAGCCGTGGCAGCGCACAGGGCATTGATAACATTGTGATGGCCCGAGATCTTGAGCTCGGATGTAGCGATGAGCGGGGTCTCGACGCCCTTCAGGCGCACGATCATCTTGCCATCGCGCACAAAGGCGGCATCCTCGCCCTCGGGCTCGTCAAAAGCGACCTTGCAGATGCGACGACCCGGCGTGTAGATGTACTCATCGAACTCGTGAATGCCGGCGTCTTCGACGTCGACAACCGCCAGATCGTCATCGACCATATTGTCAAACAGTTTGATCTTGGCAAGCGCATAGTTCTTATGGCTCTTATGCCAGCCCAAGTGGTCGGGAGTGATGTTGAGCAGCACCGCCACGCGAGGATGAAGCTCGGCGGTCGTAGCAATCTGGTAGCTCGAGAGCTCGGCCACAAACCACTCGTTATGAGCTCGGCCGTCAATCTCGTTGACCGGCGGCTCGCCGATGTTGCCGACAGCAACGCTGGCCTCGCCGGCAGCCTTAAGCATATAATCAGTCAGCGACGTGGTAGTCGTCTTGCCGTTGGTACCCGTAATGGCAATCCAGTTATCGGGCGACAGGCGATAGGCAAACTCGGGCTCACCCATAATCTGGGCGGTATGCTCGTGCCCGGCCTTAAAGAAGCCCGAGAACTCCGAGATGCCCGGGCACGTCACGCATACGTCATAGGCGCCCTCGACCTGTTCGGTCCCATAGACAAACGACGCACCAGCAGCCTCGAGCGCACGCGTGGCGTCATTGGGCTCAGAGGTGCCGCCGCCATACACGGTAACGGCGCTTACGCGCTCGGGATGTGCCAGCGCCCAGCGGGCGACATCGAGACCGGATTTGCCCTGACCCAAAACGAGCAGGCTAAAGACATCAGCAAGAGGCATGAAAGACCACTATCCCAACTGGAAGAACAAAGCAAGGCCAACGGCACCAAAGGCAGCAGCGATAATCCAAAAACGGATGACGACCTTGGTCTCGGCCCAGCCCTTCTTTTCGAAATGATGATG
>CABUZF010000213.1 GCA_902495985.1 uncultured Collinsella sp. | reverse complement strand
TGACCGGCTTATAAAACCATTCCTGAATCCCGAAAAACGATGCCATTTCTGCGACGCGGCGGCGAATCGTCGGCGTATCGTAGCCGAGGGATTCCAAGCCAAACGCCAGCTCGTGCCAGACCTTATCGGTCGCGATCTGATTCTCCGGACTTTGCTGCACAAAACCGATCTTCTCGGCCTGTTCGCGTTGGTCTAGGGAATCAAGATTTCTGCCATCGAACAGGATCTCGCCGCTTCTGCGGCCATGCGGCGCGAGAACGGTTTTGAGCTGCCGCAGCAGCGTACTTTTACCGCATCCGGAGGGGCCGCAGAGCACCAGAAACTCACCGGATTGAACAGACAGTGTGAGGTCGGAAATCGCGTACTTTTCCTGCTCGGGATATGCAAAACTCAGATGGTTGATTGTAAAGAGTTCCACTGCCTGTCCTCCTTTCGGTCGAGAATCACGGGGGTAAGAACAAGTGCCAGATACACGAACATGAAGCTGATCGTCAATGGCGTCCATAAGGCGGTTTTAACAGTAGGGTAATACCTAAAATACATTCCGCCTGCCAACCAGCCCGAAAGAATGTACGCGCCGCAGAAGATCAGCCACGCGAGAACGTTTTTGTCTCTATCATCAAAACGATAGATGGAAAACGCCGTGCGTCCGGGCAGACCGTAGCCGCGCGATCGCATGGAATCCGCTGTTTCAATCGCGTTCTCAAGTGACCACGTTACCATGATGGAGAAAATCTTGATTGCGTTAGAAACCCTACGAATCACGCTGCCGGTTTTTGTGTCGCGCCCGATGCAGCTCTGTGCTTCGGCAACAACGTCCATCTGCGATTTGAATTTTGGGATAAAACGCAGCGCCATGGAGAGCACAAGAGACAGCGCCGGGATGACGCGCCCGAACAGGTACACGAACTTATCTGACGTCATCACCTCGTTGTAGCTCGAAAACCACAATACGACGCTTGCCAGCATGACCGCCGCCGCCACGCCGTACAGCATAGACTCCAGCGTCAGCGGATTGCCGCCGGGCAAATACGTCAGTATCGTTTGACCTTCGTGATTGAACGCCGGGTTGACGAGCGCGGCAAGCGCCGCCATGGGAAGCAGTCCCATGACGGCAAAGCGTACCGCTTTTCTGCCCTTGAGATAGATGTCATACGCCAGCGCACCGGTCAAGGAAATCGCAAGATAGGCCGGGTGCATCAGGCACATTGAAAAAAGCAGGACGAGCGCGTAGTATAAAAAATTGATCGTCGGATGGTAGCCTGAAAAGGCGTCTTTGTTTCTCATTCGCTTCCAGTCGCGTAGCCGCCGCCCACATCATCTCCGAGGTCACAGGTATAGACCCATTCAATCACATCGCCATCCTTGAGCTGATAGCGGCTGCATCCGTAATTGGGGAACCAGCCGTTGACCTTGTACATCCAACCGGAAGTGTTACCAACGTCAAACTCATAGAGATTATTGATTCCTTCGATATAGGCGGAATTGTAGACCGGCGTGTTCTCAAATTCCATGTGGATCTTCTGTTGCTTGCAGGTGCGCTGTAAGATGTTAAAAACGCTCTCACCCTCATAAAATGTGACGGTCATCGGTTTCAGAATCCAGCCGTCCTCCGGCACCAGCTCACGCTTTTCCTTGTTGCAGAGCTCCATGTTGTCAAGAATCGTGGCGCAGGAGATGGAGAGGGTGCAGGTGTATTCCGCATCGCCAATTTCCACGTCCTCCGGCTCGACCGGGATGGGCTTGCCCTCCGGCACGGGGTCGGTCTGGTACTTGTCCTTGCCCGTACCGGTGTCGATCATCATGCCGCCCACTTCTTCATATTCGCCGGTTGCACTTGCCTGGATTTCCTCCGGCGAAACGTATTCTGGCTGTTCGGTATTAGCCTGTGCAGATTCTCCCGTCTGCGGGTCGCCAGACGGCTCTGGTGTGCTTTCGGCGGGTGTCTCTACCGGTCCCGTCTCAACGTCATCCGGCACGTCTGCCGCCGCTGTGTCCTGCTCCGGTGTCTCCACCGGAGCGGCAACGGTCGGCTGTTCCGACGTGTCTTTCTGTTTCGGCATATCCCGGTCGCCAAGGGTAAAGGCCGCAGCCAGCGCCAGAACGATCAATACCGGAACAATGATTTTCCATTTGTGTTTCTGCCAAAATGTCATGTTAAATCAACTCCGCAGCGGTCAGCATATTGTAAAGCATCTGTGCAATTTCGCAGCGCAGAATCGCCTTTGTAGGTTCGATATTGAGGTCGCTCTGATCGAGGATATTGACGGAGTAGCAGAACGCCATCGGTTCCTTCGCCCAGGATGCCACGCTGCGGTAATCTCCGAACTGCGCCAGCATATCCTTTGTCGCTGCCGCGTCCATCGCAGTGTCCAGCCCGCAGAGCTTCGCCGCTCTTGCCACCATTGCGGCAGCTTCCTGCCGGGTGATGGTGCCGTCCGGATTAAACTTGCCGCTGCCAACACCGTTGACAATGCCGCTGCTGTTGGCTGTGCCGATGTAACCGGCGTACCATTTGGAGCTGGGAACGTCCGTAAAGGCTTTCGTATACTTTGCCGCCAAACCGAGGGCGCGTGTGACGATAGCGGCAAATTCCGCGCGCGTCATCGTCTTGTTGGGCATGAACGTGCCTTTTCCCATGCCGTTGATGATGCCGCGGGAGGCAAGCGCTTCAATTGCAGCTTTATTGGCGTGGTTTTTGACGTCCGAGAACGTTGTGCCAGGGGCCGTGACAGCGGGAACGCTGACGGACGCATCGGCGCTGCCTTTTTTAACGGTGGTGCTGGGCTTTGTGGTAGCCTTTGTGACATCGCCCATGCGGTACAGGCTGTTCTTGCCGTTTTCCGCCCGGTCGATGGCAACGAGGGCATAGAAGCCCTGCTCGGCGGACATCTGGTTATTGCCGTCCGAACCGTCAAGGACGTGATAGAAGCCGCCGTTCGACTGCCGGAAGGACAGGAGGTTTTCTGTCAGCGTGTGGCCGTTTTTCACAAAGCGGGAATCGTCAAGGCTGATTCCCAGCTCGCACAGGGCAACGATGACCTGCGCGACGGATTCTACGTTCGTTGTTCCCCATGACGCAAAGCCACCCTTGCTGTCCTGATTTTTGGA
>CABUZF010000212.1 GCA_902495985.1 uncultured Collinsella sp. | reverse complement strand
TATCTACAGCCGGGGAATCGCCAGCATGCTGCGCCGGCCCTCCAGCGTCATCGTATACAAGGGGGTTCCGGGGGCGCCGACCATGCTCGGCTTCCGCTTTTCCATAATCATCAACACGCGGGCCTCTTGTAGCGCGAGGCGCCCCGGGTTCCCTATCAACAAAAGCATCGGGCTCAATCGTCATGCGCCGATCGGAATCAACCGCTCCCTCGCCCGCGCACCCGTTGCCGCATATACTGTGCGCAGCGATGACCTCGGTCGCCCCTGCGCGAAACAGCCCCTCGATATCCGACGGATCGAGTGCTTCTATCAACACGACCACGCGACTCACACGGCCTTCGGCCGTCAGGCGCGCAACAGTCTTGCGCACATCTTCGGTATCAAACAGAGACGCCGCGATGATGGCAGCCCCGCGGCGCGACGGAAACGCCCGAGCCATGGAAACCAGCCCGTCCAGGTCACCTACGCGAAGCACCTGTGCACCCGCATCACGGCCCTCGACTTCCCGCTGCAACAGCCCGTAATCGCCGCACGCGCAGCACGCAAGCCAGATCGCCTTCATCACTTGTCGCCTCCGCTCTTTTTGCCGCGCGCCGTGGCGGGAATCGTCAAGCTGACCGTTCCCTTGCCCGAGGCTCCCAGCAGTTCCTTGACGTCTTCGGGGTCAGCCGCCAGCGTCACCCATTCGATCTTGCCCTCGCGCGTGGCACCAGAATCCTCACTGGTATCGATCACGTACGCGCCGCACAGTCGATCGGTTACGCCGTCTTTTTGCACATACACATCCACGTAGCTGCCCACGCCCGTGGCGCCGCCGACCGAGTGCTCGGCATCGACCGCCACCGAAACGGCGACTTTGCCCTTAGGCACCTCGAGCTTGTGGCTCTCGGCCTTGGTGTAGACATTGCAGATCACGGCGTTTTTGGGAATACGCGAAGTCGTCACGTCGCCGCGCACCTGGCGCAGCTCGGTCGCCGCGTCACGCGGCAGCAGACTCGTCAGCCATTCTTGGGTTATGACATTGGTCTCATCGAGGGTCTCGCCCACATCGATATCACGCGCCGCGACGCATACCTCGACGCGATCGCCACCGTACTTGGCCAAGGTCTCAGCCTGGACCTGTTCGGCTTGCGAGCGGATCGACGAGCCGTAAACCATGCAGAGCAGAGCAGCGAGCACGCCCGCGACCAGACTGATGGCGATGCGCTTGCTCTTGTTCACGGCCGCTCCTCTCATGGCAGTGCCGGGCGAATGCCCGTACCACCATTGTCTGGGCGGTCAGAGCGCAAAGCGGCGCAATCGCGATCTTGGTTTTCGATGTCAAACCAATCGCTGACCAAAAACTAACCAGCCCGTCAAGCTCGTGGCAAGGTTTTGGTCAGCACGTCAGCAAACTGCATGCTTCAAGGCTTTTCCGCAGCAAAAAAGCCGTCTCCCGAACAGTTGGGAGACGGCTGTCATAGGAAAAATCAATTACAGATGGACATCGGGATCGAGCATTTGGGCGCTCACGCGCATGGATGACGCCAGGTTTTGGAACGTTTCCAGACGCAGGCTGTCGATCTGCCCGGCGTCCTCGGCCTCGCGAACGGCGCAACCCGGCTCATGGGTATGCGTGCAATCGCCAAATCGGCACGCGCGCGATGCCTCGACAATCTCGGGGAAGGCGCGCGCCAGACCCCGCTCGTGACCCACGAGCGGTAGGCTGCGCAGGCCCGGGGCATCGGCGATCACGCCGGCGTCGCCCGGCAGTGTCACCATCACGCGCGCAACCGTAGTGTGGCGGCCCTGGTCATCACGCTCGCGCACGCCGCCAGTGGCCAGCGCATCGTGGCCCAGTAGCGCGTTGAGCAGCGTCGACTTGCCGGCGCCCGACTCGCCCAAGATCATGGCACAGCTCCCAGCCGGCACGCAGGCGCGCACCTCGTCCAGGCCGAGGCCCTCAGCAGAAGACGTCACGATCACGCGCACGCCCGGACCCACCAGACGGCGCACGCGGTCCAGATCGCGCTCGAGCTCATCGGCCTCGCAGCGGTCGGCCTTGGTGAGCACCACCACCGGCTCGGCATCGCAATCGAGCGCCAACACCAGTGAGCGCGCCACACGATCGAGCAGCACCTCGCCGGCGCCGAGCGCCTGCACGATCAGCACGCTGTCAACGTTGGAGCAGAGCACCTGGCGCTCACCGCGGGCACGGCCACGCCAACGTTCAAAGCTCGTACGGCGCGGCAGTACGCACTCGATGACGCCCATGTCGTGCCCGGGAGCACGGCGAACCGCCACGCGGTCGCCCACGGCGGGCAGCAAGACCTCGTCCTCGCCACGCGACTTGGCAAACCCTACGGCATGCTCGGCACGAAACGTGTCATCGTCAGTTGCCACCAGCGGAAACCCGCGGTCCAGGCGCACCACGGCACCGAGCTGCATCTGCTCGGGCTCCTCGGCCTGAGCGCAAAAGTCGTCAAATGCAGCCTGCTGAGCCGCATCGACCGGCAGGTCATCGAACGCCGGAACATCCTGCAGCGCGTCAAGCCCCGGTACACTCGCCAGCAACTCCTCAGCAGATGCAGGGGCTTCGGTCGCGAGCTTCCGACGACGATCGCGCTTAGCCCGCGCCCCCGTCGTCTTTTTCTTCGCCTTAGCCTTAGCCTTGCCCACAAGCGCCTCCCAGCACCATAAATCACAACTGAGCAGGTATTTTAAATCAAAAAGAGCTGGCCGGGCAAAGCCCGACCAGCTCACAAACTTTCCCTCAGCCCTTTTCATCCGCACGGGAGAAAAGCCAACAAGGATACCGCAGGGCCCGCCCCGGAAGCCCTTTCTCCCGAACGATCCCGCAGCGCGAAGCGCGAGGACCAGTGAGGGAGAAAGGGCGTGGGGCGGGCCCGGACGAGTACGCTACTCTTTCTCCACAGCGCGCATGATCGCCTTGTAGATCTCCATCAGCGGAATGATCAGGAAGGCAAGGCCCAGGGCGGCGACAACGCCCTTGAGCTCAAGCGTCACGGGGCCAAAGAACATCTCGGCAAGCGTCGGCTGCACGGTC
Organism: uncultured Collinsella sp.; assembly: GCA_902495985.1. Lineage (GTDB taxonomy): Bacteria > Actinomycetota > Coriobacteriia > Coriobacteriales > Coriobacteriaceae > Collinsella. The sequence continues at coordinate 80 of CABUZF010000212.1, read as the reverse complement.
ACGATAACCGTCAGCACCAGCGCCAGCGCAGCCGAAGCCCAAAGCCACTTGTTCTGCTTCTTCATGCTAAACAGCGACGC
>CABUZF010000211.1 GCA_902495985.1 uncultured Collinsella sp. | reverse complement strand
TGCGCGCCGCCGTACCCGAGAGCGTCCATGTAGCCGACGTCGATCTGTTTAGCGTGCTCTCGAATGCCCTGGACAACGCCATCGTCGCCGCGAGCGCCGCTCCCCAGGGCAAGCGATTTGTCGATCTGGACCTGCGTTGCGAGGACGGGCAACTGCTCCTTTTGGTCTCCAACACGTTTGGGCGCCCGCCGCGCATGGTCGACGGCATGCCCGTAGCCGGGCACACCGGACACGGCTTTGGAACCAAGAGCATTAAGCTTGCCGTCGAGCGCATGAACGGCAACTGCCAGTTCCGCATCAACGGCGACCGATTTGAACTGCGCGCCGTGATGTAGGGACGCGACAGGCCGGCAGCCGCGTTCGACCCGCTGGGGCTGCCTTGTCGGCGCCGGACCGCTACAGCGGCGCGGCTGCCGGGGTCAGCTGTTTGATGTATGCCCACATGCGCTGCTTGGCGGCTTTGTCAGTGAGCGCCGCCTCAAAACCGTCGAGCGCGAGCACGCGACGACCCTGTACATGGGCGACCAAGCCAGGCTTGAGCATGGCGGTATCGAAGTCGTCGATTGCCACGAGCATGTCGGCATAGGTCTCGCGCATGGTATCGGCCGCGCGATCGTCCAACAGCAGGACCGCCTCGGGGTCCAAGGCCTCGAGCGCCTCGCGGAACAGCTCGCACGGCAGGTCCTCGCCTGTCGCAACCGCTCCGTCACCCGCGCCGGCAACACTTGCCAACACGCAAAAATCCTCGGGCGCGTAGCCGATGGCACGGAGCGCCTTGCGCAGCGCGGCACCGTCCGGACCGGCAGCCAGCTCGCCGCCCGCACGCTCGGCATCGTCTAAATCACCTTTTACCAGCACAATCGGCGAGCACGCGTTGCCTGCGATACGCACGCCGCGACCCGCGAGCGATGCGAGCTCCTGCTCGGTCGCCTGGGCGATGGCTTCTTTTTTCTGGCTTTGTGACGTGGGCATGCGCTCTCCAATCGTTTGCGTGCCCACCATTATATAAAAGAGCCGACCGCGAGTGGTTGCATTGCGGGCCGTTGGGTATAAGCACGGTCGTACTGAGTTTTACGCGGCTGAGCCGCGTCGCACTATGGAGGTCACCATGGCTGACATTAAGCAGATTACCCCCGAGAACTTCGATTCCGTCGTTAACGGCAGCCTTCCCGTGCTGGTTGATTTTTGGGCACCGTGGTGCGGTCCCTGCCGTTCGCTCTCGCCCGTCGTTGACGAAGTGGCCGACGAGCTGGCCGGCAAGCTTGCCGTCGCCAAATGCAACGTCGACGACAATCAGGACCTGGCCATGAAGTTTGGCGTCATGAGCATCCCCACGCTGGTTGTCTTTAAGAACGGCGAGGAAATTGACCGCTCCGTTGGCGCGCTGCCCAAGGCCAGGCTGCAAGCGCTGCTTGAGAAGCACCTGTAATACGCCGGTCATGTGCTGCCGTCCATGAGCGGTTTTGCGCCGCTCACCGGAGAGCCGGGTGCTGCGCCTGCGACCACGGATAGTATGGTAATCACAAACAGCCCCCAGTGAACGGGTGCGGGTCAGACGGACTCGCACCCGTTTTCTTATGCGGCGATGCGCAAAGCGGGCGTAGTAGAATCTGAACCACTGAATAGACTCGTACAAAAGGAGACTTTCCATGCATGACGTCGGAATGAACATGAGCCAGCTTGCCATGAGCGTCAAGCAGGTCGACGACACGATCGAGCTCGCCCACGAGTGGAGCCATCAGCTGCTGCATGCGACCGAGAACTTTGATATGGAGCGCATTGGCGCCAAGCTCGAGGCCGCCATGGCGGCGCTCCACGAAGCGCACGAAGCACTCGAGGGCTACGAGGAGGCCATCGAGGCCGACCATAACTCTGTTGGCTCCGTAAAGCTGGTGTAGCGTGGCCGAGCACGAGCGCACCTGCGGGCACGAGCATTCGCACGGGCCGACCGGCGACGCGGACTGCCGTTGCAGCGGCTCCGCCTCCGAGCTGGTCCGTTTTTCGGTCACCGCGCCCGACGACCTGCTGCGCCGCTTTGACGAGCAGATCGCGCGCCGCGGTGACGTGGCCAACCGCTCCGAGGCTGTACGCGACCTGATTCGCGCCTCGATTGCCAAGGAGCAGATGCGAACGCCCGACGAGCAGGTCATCGGATCGCTCACCATGATTTACGACCATCACACCGGCGACCTGACGCGCCGCCTGGACGAGGTGCAGCACGACTACACCGACGAGATCGTATCGACTATGCATGTGCACCTGGATCACCACAACTGTCTGGAGATCCTGGCGCTTAAGGGTCGCGGCGAGCGCGTCTACGAGCTGGCAGACCGTCTGCTGGGCCTGCGCGGGGTTAAACACGGCGAGCTCACCTGCGCCGCCACCGAGCAGAGCCTGGGGCTGTAACAGCACACATTTCAACGAAGGAGGGTCGCATGCGACATGCGCATATCCATGTAACGGGCATTGTGCAGGGTGTCGGCATGCGACCGTTTGTGTATCGCGAGGCCATGGCGCACGGGATTTGTGGCTGGGTACTCAACGCGGGCGATGGCGTGCATATCGAGGCACACGCTCAAAGTGAGTCGCTCGACGAATTTGTCGCCGCGCTTTCCGAGCATGCGCCTGCGGCGTCTCGCGTAGAGCATGTCGAGCTTATAGACCTAGCGCCCGGCGACTGGAACGCCGCCAACGAGCAGGGTTTTCGCATTGTGGCGTCGCAGGATCAAACTGCCCACACGACGCTCATCTCGCCCGATATCGCCACGTGCGACGACTGCCTGCGCGAGCTGTTCGACCCCGCCGACCGACGCTTTCATTATCCCTTTATCAACTGCACCAATTGTGGACCGCGCTTTACCATCATTCGCTCGCTGCCCTATGACCGAGCGGCAACCTCGATGGATCGCTTTCCCATGTGCCCCGAGTGCGCCGCAGAGTATGGCGACCCGCTTGACCGGCGCTTTCATGCGCAGCCCGATGCCTGCTTTGACTGCGGGCCACATATTACCTGGTGCGAGGCGGATCGCGACGTTGTACCAGCGGGTGTCGACGCAACACCAGCCGTCGGCTCCACGCGCGAGGCCAGCGATGCCATCATCGAACGCTGTGTCGAGCTGCTGGCAGGCGGC
>CABUZF010000210.1 GCA_902495985.1 uncultured Collinsella sp. | reverse complement strand
CCCGCCGCATCTCGTGGCAGCGTCTGATACTTGGTGGGATAGTAGCTCGGCGAGGGCTTCTCCCCTTCCTCATACCAAGGCGCGATAGAGCCCCAACCCAAGAGCCAGGCGCATGCCTCGAGCACAACCTCCTCGGATAGCTCGAGCTCGACAGCAAGGTCGGCCACGGTCACGCGACCATGACGATAGATAGCCGCGAGCACGCGATCGGCACACGAGACGTCGGTCGGATCCATACCGCAGATGGCAGCGTAGCCACCCAGCAGCAGCGGGGTCACGCCAAACTTGGTTCCAATGCGACGCGACGTGTAATGTATGTCAAAGCGGCACGGCAGGCCCAAAAAGAACTCGGTCACACGGACGCCGCAGGCACGCGCCGCCAAAAAGTGGCCGCCCTCGTGCAAAAACACGAGGACGGAAAGCATCAGCAGGCCCCAAAAGACCGATGAGAGAACGCTCAGAACAGTATCCATAAAACGAAAAAGCAATCCTTATGGGTTAGGAACGGGTTGCGGCGAGCACCTGCGCAGCCTTTTCACGCGCCCACGCATCGATGTCGCGAAGCTGCTCAAACGAATCGACCGCCTGCATATCGTGGGCATCCATGCAGGATTCCACAATGCGATCGATATCGGTAAAGCTGCAGCCATCGTGCAGGAAGGCATCGACGGCGACCTCGTTGGCGGCATTGAGCACGCACGGCATGGTGCCACCCGTCTTGCCGGCACGTTCGGCCAGTGCCAGACAGCGGAAGGTATCCATGTCGGCAGCATCAAACGTGAGCTGCCCCAGCTCGCGGAAATCGATACGAGGCGCCGGGGTATCCCAACGCTCGGGATACGAGAACGCGAACTGGATGGGAATACGCATGTCGGAAGCACCGAGATGCGCCATCACGGAGCCGTCGGCAAACTCGACCATAGAGTGAATCTTGGACTGACGCTGCACGACCACGTTAATGAAATCGAGGTCGCAGTTAAACAGATGCATGGCCTCAATGCGCTCCAGGCCCTTGTTCATGAGGGTGGCGGAGTCGATGGTGATCTTGGCGCCCATGGCCCACGTGGGATGTGCGAGGGCATCGGCACGCGTCACGCGATTGAGCTCGTCGCGCGTGCGGCCAAAGAACGGACCGCCCGAGCAGGTGAGCCAAATACAATGAGCCTCGCGCGGGTCCTCCCCCAGATAGCACTGGTAGATGGCGGAGTGCTCAGAGTCGACTGGAATAAGCTGGCCCGGTTGCGCCAACGGCATAAGCAAGTCGCCGCCGACGACGAGGGACTCCTTGTTGGCAAGGGCAAGACGCTTATTCGAGGTCAAGGCCGCATGGCTCGCCTCGAGACCGGCGGCGCCCACAATAGCGACAAGCACGCAGTCGACATCGTCGCGACGCGCGAGCTCGCAAACCGCCTGCGCGCCAACGCCGAGCTTCGTTCCCTCGGGCAACTCCTGCAGCACGGCGTCATCGCCATGAGCGACATCGGCCACGGCAACCGCCGGAACCGAGAACTCGCGGGCAGCGGCAACGAGCTCGGAGGTGCTGGAGTTAACGGACAGCGCCGTCACCTGCAAGCGATCGGCATGCTGACGGCACACATCGAGCGCCTGGGTGCCGATAGAGCCCGTACAGCCCAGGATGGCAACACGGAGACGTCCATCGGAGCCATACGTCGTCTGGAAGGACATTACAGCACGCCTCCGATCATCAGCATCAGCTGCGCGGTGATGCAGCCGAAGATAAGCGAATCGCTACGATCGAGCATGCCGCCGTGGCCCGGGATAAGGTTGCCGGAATCCTTGACGCCCACACCGCGCTTGATGCGCGACTCGATAAGGTCGCCGATAACGCCCAGAATGGACACGACCACGCCGCACAGCAGCGCATAGGGCAGGCTGAGCTTGTAGAAATGCGTCGCCCACAGGATGAGCCAAATCAAAACCGAGCCCAGGATGCCGCCGGCAAAACCCTCCCAGCTCTTTTTGGGAGAGATCTTGGGAACCATCTTGTGCTTGCCGATACGGCTACCCACGATGTAGGCAAACGAGTCGGAGACCCAAAGGGACGCGCAAACGCCCACCGAAAGCAGGGCGCCGGCAAAACCGGGCACGGCATCGCGCAGCAGCACGATAGCTGACAGCATAAAGCCAGTGTAGATGGGACCCATGAGCGTCACGGCCACATCAGAGATGCGGGTACGCGGCGACCAGACATACCAAATGCCCACAGCGAGCATCAGGGCAAAAAGCAGGGCATTCAGCAACATCGAATCGCCCAACGCCGACAGCGGAAAGAGTACGGCGGCAGCGATACCCATGCGCTCGTTAGCCATCTTGCCATCGAGCCTCGTCATACGGAAAAACTCATAGCAGCACAGACCGCTCATGACAGAAACAAAGATGGCCGTGGGCACGATACCCAAAACCAGGCACAGGATAAAGACAACGGCGTAGACGATACCGGCAGCGGCACGGGTAATAAAGCCCGCAAGCCACGAACCGGTGCCATTCTTCGCTGCGGGCGCTCCCGCAGCGACAGCCTTGCGCGCGGGCGCCGCGGAAACTGGCGTCTTGGGAGCAGATGCCTTGGGACGATCGGACACGATTAAGCCTCCTCGGTCTTGCTCAGTCCACCAAACCTACGGTCACGGCCCTGATAGGCCAAAATGGCGTCGACAAGGCCCCAACGATCAAAGTCGGGCCAATAGGTATCGGTGACGTAGAACTCGGAATAAGCCACCTGCCACAGCAGATAGTTCGAAAGACGCAGCTCACCAGAGGTGCGAATCACAAGCTCAGGATCGGGAAGGCCGGCGGTATAGAGGTGGGAAGCCACCATGTCGTCATCAATTGCGGCAGGATCGATCTTACCGGCGGCAGCGTCGAGTGCGATCTGACGGACAGCGCGGGTAATCTCGGCACGCGCGCCGTAGTTGACGGCAAGCGCCAGCGTCATGCCGGTGTGATCGGCGCACTCGGCAAGACCGCGTTCAAAAACGTCGCGGGTCTTCTTGGGCAGCGCGGAAATGTCACCCAAAAAGACAACGCGCACGTTTTCGCGCTTCAGAAGCGGCAGCTCGTCGATAAACGTCTTGGCAAACAGATGCATCAAGACGTTGACCTCATGCTGCGGGCGGTT
>CABUZF010000209.1 GCA_902495985.1 uncultured Collinsella sp. | reverse complement strand
GAACAACAGTTCATAAGCCTTCATATTGTCACCTCCTCTGGGCAAATGTGGCTTCAGGTCGTGAAGGTGCGCCTGAAGCAGGAAAAGACTTGGTAATAATATCTTTCAACCTCCCAGGCCGCAAGAATATGCAGCTACAACCTCATGACCTCCACATATGCCCATGCTCGCACCACGTTTCATGCGCATTCCAACCAAATGCCGACCAAGAGCTTGACGGATTTGTGGACAAGATACGATGCCGCGGGGACAAGCTGAGCCAAGCCGCAGGTCAACGGGCACAAGGCTGTGGTCGCAAAATGCATACCAGTGGCCCACAGCACCAATCAAAGATTTTTAAATTCATTGCCAAGTCACTTATGAATACCCCTTTTGAACAATTGAGTTGATCAACCACGCTGGTCGGAAGCCGTTTTTTTGGCACCTCAAACCCCACTGCAACGACAAGCGCGGCTAAGCGTTTTAAAAAATGCTAACTTTTCTGTTTGCACTTTGCGATTCCTCGTGTATACTGACTTTCGCATTTAACGGAGAGTTGTCCGAGTGGCCGAAGGAGCACGATTGGAAATCGTGTAGGCGTCAAAAGCGTCTCCAGGGTTCAAATCCCTGACTCTCCGCCAGTTAATTCCAAAGCAGGCCTTCGAGCCTGCTTTGTTTTTACCCCACGCGGAGGGGTGGCAGAGTGGTTGAATGCGGCGGTCTCGAAAACCGTTTGGCCTGTATAAGGTCACGAGGGTTCGAATCCCTCCTCCTCCGCCATTAGATGGTACAAGCCCCAGCAATGGGGCTTTTTTCTTTTTGGGCACATTTCAACTATGCGCAGGAGGAGGGATTCGAACCCGCCAGGGCGCGGAGCGTAAAGAAAACGCGCCGCTGGCGCGTTTTTAGCGCAGCGCGGTCGGCGTAAGCCGACCGGATAAATTTTGAGCAAAGCTCAAAATTTGGACATCCCTCCTATTCAGCCACGCCCCCCATCGCGTTCAGCATCAACCCAGATCCCCAAACATAGAACCTATGACCGTACCCAGTCCCGACCGTTTACCGAGCAATAGGGTCGCCACGCCCGCCAACCATGTACTATGTACGGGCATTGTCTAAACCCACGATCCAAAGGACCCCATCTTGCCCGTCGTCGCTGCCATAACCATTACCTCACATGCCTCGGATGCCATGGTCGCTATTCCGTTTTGGCTCGAGATGTTCGCCGTTGTCGCCGCATCGATCTCGGGTGTACTGGTTGCGCGCGAGCACAAGCTCGACCTGGTGGGTGCAGTTGCGCTCGCGGTAGTCTGCGGTCTGGGCGGCGGTCTTTTGCGCGATATGACGCTGCAGGTGGGCAACGTCTACATCCTCAACCAGCCGATGGCGCTTCCGCTTTCCATTGCCACGGCAGCCATCATCTATATTTTCCCGGCAATCGTCGACAAGCCCGAAAAACTCATTCCCCTGCTCGACATCATCTCGGTGGGTATTTATGCGGCAACCGGAGCGGACAAGGCGCTGGTCTACGGCTTTGCGCCGGCGGTGTGCATCATGATGGGCTTTTTTACCGCGGTGGGCGGCGGCATGCTGCGAGATGGTTTTATGGGTGTGGTGCCGGGTATTTTCCAGCGCACCAACTTCTATGCCATCGCGGCTATCGCCGGATCGGCAAGCTATGTTTGCCTTGTCATGAGCGGCTTGGTCAGCAATGTCGTCGCACTGGTCGTTTGCGTCGTGGTGACCATGGGGCTGCGCTGGCTATCGCTACGCTTTGATATCAAAAGCCCCACCGAGGACGACATCGCACGCTTTTTGCACCGCAAAAAGTAGGTGGCGCGGCACGACCCTTCGAAATGCAACCGAGAGGCTCTTTTAGAGCGCCCGCGCGTTGGGTACCCTGTTAGGTATATGCCAAACACCTAACAAAAGGATCAACCATGGCTTTCAATCAAACCGCGGCGGCGCCGTCACACAAGATGCGTCGCTGCCTGCTTATGGCATTCGCGCTCATCGCGCTCGCGCTCACCGCTCTTCCCACGGCGTCATTTGCCGGCACGGACACGGCGGGCAACGTACTTGCAACCGACAACGACTCTAATCCGTCCGGCGTCGAGGGCGACCTGTACTGGGCCGGTCAGGCCCTCAACTTGGACGACGCCTCCATCGACCGCGACATAATTGCGGCAGGCGAGAGCCTCTCCATCCGCGACTGCACGGTGGGCGGCGCCGTCCGTCTGGCGGCACGCACCATCGACATTGCCAAGACCACGGTTGATGGCAGCGTGACCGTTGCTGGCCAGCATGTCGTTCTCAATTCCGACAGCACCGCCAACTGTTTCTACGCGATAGGCGAGACGGTTGCCTTGCGAGGCTCCACCAAGTCGGCAGCGCTTGCGGGCGATACGGTGACCATCGATGGCACCGTCGAGGGCGATGTCGAGGTTTGGGCCGACAAGCTCATCCTGGGCAAGAACGCCCATATCACCGGCACCGTGAACGCGCACGTCTCCGAGGACCCCGAGCGCGCCGCGGGAGCCGAGGTCGGCGCACTCAAGATCGACCGCACCGAGAACGAGGATACTTCCACCGTTAACGATGTCATCGGCGGTATCGTCGCCGCGGCACTCTCGACCTGCTTTGTCGCTCTGCTGCTCGAGCTCGTCTTTCCGCGTGCGACTGCCAGCGCCGCCGGTATGCTCCACCAGCGCCCCATGCCCCTGTGGGTGAGCGGTCTTCTGGGCACGATTGCTATCGTCCCCGCCGTCCTACTGCTAATTATCTCTATCGCTGGTCTGTCGCTTGCCGGAGCCCTCATGTGCGGTGTTATTGGCATCGCGCTGGTGTCGAGTGCCTTTGCAGGGTGCGCGATCGCGCGCATGGTCGGACACAGCCAGAACCGCTACGCCATGGCAGCCGCTGGTGGCGTAATCGCAGGCGCCCTCACGGGGCTTCCCCTCGTAGGCGGCTTCATCAGCGGCGTGGCCTTTGTCTTTATGCTCGGCTACATCATCCAAATCATCTGGCACAACGCCCACCTCAAGCCGCAGCAGCCGGCTAACACGCCAGAGCTTCCCACCGCTTAGCAGCCGATCACCACAAAGGGGCCAGGCACCTTTGTGGTGGTGCAAAGGGGTCAGGTTACTTTGCAACAACAAACGAGGCGGGG
>CABUZF010000208.1 GCA_902495985.1 uncultured Collinsella sp. | reverse complement strand
TCATAAAGTCCACGCCGTCTTCGGCGTGCGCGCGAACGACCTCGAGCAGGTCGTCCTTGGTGAGCTTGACCAGCGGCTTTTCCATGTAGCCGATGGCGTCGTACATGGGGACGGTGCCTACCATGAGCGGCGTTTCGTCGATGAGCTGCTGGCGGAACTGGCGCGTCTTGCCCGAGTTGGAGAGGTCCATGATGGCGTCGGCGCCAAAGTCCTCGGCGATCTTGACCTTCTTCCATTCCTCGGCGGCATCGGCCTTGTCGCCCGAGATGCCCAAGTTCACGTTGACCTTGGTGGACAGGCCCTCACCGACGCCAAAGGCGCGCATGCCCTTTTTGATGTGCACGATGTTGGCGGGAATGGCGATGCGGCCGTCGGCCACGCGCTCGCGGATGTACTCGGGGTCGCGATGCTCGCGCTCGGCGACTTCCTTCATCTGCGGCGTGATCTGCCCGGCACGGGCGAAGTCGATTTGCGTGACGAGCTTGTGCTCGGTCTGTGTGCTCATTGGCACGGCTCCCTTCGTTGGCATTACCCATATCAGGTTTGCGGGTCAGGGCGGGCGCGCCCAATCTCAGCCTGCCGTCTTGTCCTGCAAGCTCCCCGTTATGTCATGGGCTCAAGTATAGCCTGAATGGGTACGATTGGGCCAACGAGCGTGCCTGTGGGGAGGCGAACATGGAAGACAAGCATCTATATCGAGAGACGCAATGGGACGTATCGGCCGAGGAGGGCCGTGCGCACCATGGGTTGGTCGCGATTGGCTTTGCGGTGCTTGCCGTGCTGGTGATTGCCTTTTGTATTTGGACGTTTGGCGGTCGCGGCGGCGCTGCCTGGGAGTTCGAGACTGATGATGCCCTGCCGATAATGACGGTGAAGGTCGCGGGCGGCAATACCGTTGCCGCACCGGGCGACTACTGGTATCCGCGCGACGAGTTTGTGCAGCTGCAGTTGAGCGGCGGGTCTATTCCGGGTGAAGAAATCGAACGCGTGACGTTTGATGAGGCACTCAAAACACTCACGGTGAAGCTCAAAGATCAGGGCGATGTGCCCACGACCATGGATATCGCTCTGACGGAGTGGCGTCTGGAACCTCCGTCGGGCGTTGCGGTATCCGACGTAGGGCACGTTAAGATTACCTACCAAGATGGCTCGACGAGCGAGATTGCAAAGGCCGATGGCTTGGCGGAGTAATGGGGTGTTTGGAAACGGCGGGCCTATTGTGCCTGCGCGTTCATGAAAACCAGGGTGTTTTTGTCTGAAAGCTCGGGGATGTGCCGATAGCCGATGTTGAATGCGGTAAGTTCGCTTGCATCCTCGAGCTTGTTTTCTGCCATCCACCGCACCATGGAGCCGCGCGCCTTTTTGCTGGCGGTCGACCGTTGGATGGGCTTGCCGTTGCGGATACCCTCGCCAAAGAGGCATGTGACGGCCGTGGCGTCGCCCGCGAGGTGGGGCAGAACGGCTTTGGCATACTCTACGCTGGCGAGATTGACGATCGTGGTGTTTGAGCCTGCCGGGGCGATAGCCCGCGCGAGCTTGTCGCTCCAAAACGCGTAGAGGTCTTGGGCATCGTCAACGGCGAGCTTCGCGCCCATCTCCAGCCGATACGGTTCGATGGCATGAAAGGGACGAACGCACCCGTAGAGGCCCGAGAGGATCCACATGTGGCTTTGCAGCCAGGCGAGCTGTTCGGCATCCATTGCCTCGGGTGCCATGCTTTGGTACTGAATGCCGTGATAGGACATGATGGCAGGGGAGATGCGGCGCGCGATATCGGGATCGGCAAGATCGCCGTTTCCCAAGATGGGCTCGAACTCATGCAAAATGTCGAGACAAGGGGCCAGCAGCTTGTCGCTGACGTTCCACAGAGCTTGTAGACCGCTGTCGCCTTCGGTTCGTTCGATGTCCAAGAGCGCATGGTGCAGCTGGGCGGTCTTGCGCGGAAAGGGCGGAATCCCCTGAACTTCAAAAGCATCTTGTGCCGCGCGCATTTGCTTGGCGGGTGAAACGATGACCTGGAGCATGAACTCTCCTCTGCCAAAAAGAAGTTGCGGTGGAATGCGGTCTGCGCGGGCCGGTTGAAGGCCAGGTTAGTCCGTATTCCACCGCAAGTTATAAAGGGCTGGTTTGGTGCGCCTTACGAGGGTTTGTTAGGCGCGCTCGAGGAAGGCTTTGTAGCCGCGGTAGGCCTCGTAGATATCGGCCTTGTTGGCGACCTCCCACAGGGCGTGCATGGACAGGACGGCAACGCCGGAGTCGATGACGTTCATGCCATACTTGGCCATGATGTAGGCAATGGTGCCGCCACCGCCCGCGTTGACGCGACCGAGCTCACAGGTCTGGAAGTCCACGCCGGCCTCGTCCATGATGTCGCGGACGAGGGCCACGTACTCGGCATCGGCGTCGTTGGAACCGCCCTTGCCGCGGCTGCCCGTGTACTTGTTAAAGCACAGGCCGCGACCCATAAAGGCGGCGTTTTTGGTCTCGAACTTGCCGGCATAGCCCGGGTCGAAACCGGCGGACACGTCGGAGGAGAGCATGCGGCTGCGGGCGAGCGCGCGGCGCAGGGCCAGCGGGCTATCCTCGCCGGCGAGCGTCATGATCTCGGCGACGGTGTTCTCGAAGAAGCGGCTCGTCATACCGGTGGCACCCACGGAGCCGATCTCCTCCTTATCGACGATGAGCGTGATGCTCGTGCGCTCCACGTTGGCGACGTCGATCTGGGCGAGCATGGACGGATAGGCGCAGACACGATCGTCGTGGCCATAGCCCAAAATCATGGAGCGGTCGAGGCCCATGTCGCGGGCGGGGCCGGCGGGCACGACCTCGATCTCGGCGGAGAGGAAGTCCTCCTCCTCGACGTCGTACTGCTCCTTGAGGATGTCCAAGAACATCTGCTTGACGGGCTCCTTGGGGGCGTCCTTGTCGTCCTCGTCAAACTTGACGGGGCGGCCACCCACGATCACGTCGAGGATCTCGGCGTCGACGGCGTCCTTGGCGGGCTTGGCCATCTGCTAGCTCGAGAGGTGGATCAGCAGGTCGGAGATGGTAAAGACCGGGTCGTCTGCCTTGTCGCCGATGTTGATGTCGACGGTGGTGCCGTCCTTTTTGCAGATGACGCCTACGAGTGCGAGCGGGGAAGCGACCCAGTGGTAGCTCTT
>CABUZF010000207.1 GCA_902495985.1 uncultured Collinsella sp. | reverse complement strand
TGGAGGCGGCCATCAAGGCCATCACCGCCGATGGCACCACGGTACTCGAGGAAGCGCTCATGCTTCCCGCGCCCACCGACCGCGACGCCGCCGAGCGCGAGCTCAACCAGCTTGTGCGCCAGATCAACAACCTTGGTCCCGTTAACCAAGTTGCCATGGAGGAGTACGAGCAGCTCAAGCGCCGCGCCGACTACATCGAGGAGCAGCTGGCCGATCTGGAGAGCGCGCGCAAGGCGCTCACCAAGATCACGGTGGCCATTGATCGCAAGATGCGGAAGGCCTTCCTGGTGACGTTTGAGAAGGTCGACGCGAACTTCCGCGAGATCTTCGCCATGCTGTTCCCGGGTGGACAGGCGCATCTGGAGATGACCGACCCCGAGCACCCGGCTGATACGGGTATCGAGGTCGTGGCGCAGCCGCGCGGCAAGCGCATCACCAAGATGATGCTCATGTCGGGCGGCGAGAAGAGCCTGACGGCGCTCGCCTTGCTCTTTGCTGTCTATCGCACGCGTACGGTGCCGTTCTATGTGCTGGACGAGGTCGAGGCGGCGCTCGACGACGCCAACTTGTCCAAGCTCATCGGCGCCCTTGATGTACTGCGTTCCGATACGCAGCTCTTGGTCATTTCGCATCAGCGCCGTACTATGGAGGACGCTGACGTCCTCTACGGCGTCTCGATGCAAGCCGACGGCGTCAGTCGCGTCGTCTCGCAAAAACTCGATCGCGAAACCGGAAAGGTCGTGAATGCATAATGGGATTCTTTGACGCTCTCTCGCGCGGACTTGAGCGCAGTCGCGAGGCCCTCAACGAGGTCTTTTACTTTGGCGGCGAGGTCGACGAGGATTTTTGGGAGGACTTGGAGGACACCCTCGTTATGGGTGACATGGGTGCCGAGGTCGCCATTCAGGTCTCCGATGACCTACGCGATGCCGCGGCCAAGAAGAACCTCAAGACCGCTCCTCAGCTTCGCCGTGCCCTGGCCGAGCAGCTCGAGCAGCACTTTGTGCCCATCGAGCGCGATCCGTTTTCCGATACGCCGAGCTGCGTGCTGTTTGTGGGCATTAACGGTGCCGGCAAGACCACGACGGTCGGTAAGATCGCGAGCGCCATGGCCGCCCGCGGCAAGAACGTCGTGATCGGTTCGGCCGATACCTTCCGTGCTGCCGCTATCGAGCAGCTCGATGTGTGGGGCCAGCGCGCTGGCGTCCCCGTCATCAAGCGCGACCGCGGCTCCGACCCGGCAAGTGTTTGCTACGACGTGCTCGACGAGGCCGACAAGCGCGGCAGCGACCTGGTGCTTATCGATACCGCCGGCCGTCTGCACACGAGCCCTGAGCTCATGCGCGAGCTTGCCAAGGTGGTCAATGTGACCCGTAAGCGCGCCGCAAATATGGCCGCCGGTCCCATGCCGGTTTCGGTCGTGCTTGTGATCGACGCCGCGACGGGCCAAAACGGTCTGAACCAGGCGCTCGAGTTTAACGAGGCGCTGGGCCTGGACGGTATTATCATGACTAAGCTCGACGGCACGGCTAAGGGCGGTATCGCCATGGCCGTGGCCGAGAAGCTCAAGCTCCCGATCCTGCGCGTGGGCGTGGGCGAGCAGGTCGATGATCTGCAGGAGTTCAATGCCAAAGATTTCTGCCGCGCCCTGGTGGGCGAGTCCAATTAAGGAGTGACTAGTGTTTGATTCCCTGAGCGATCGCCTCAACGACACATTTGACCGCCTGCGCGGCAAGGGCAAGCTGACCGAGGCCGATATCACCTCGGCCATGCGCGATATTCGCATGGCGCTGCTCGAGGCCGACGTCAACTTTAAGGTCGTCAAGGAGTTCGTCGCCAAGACCAAGGAGCGCTGCATGACCGCCGAGGTCATGGAGTCGCTGTCGCCGGCGCAAAACGTCGTCAAGATCGTGCTCGACGAGCTCACCGAGATGCTTGGCTCCACCGAGAGCAAGCTCGTCTTTAGCAACCGCATTCCCAATGTCATCATGCTCGTGGGCCTTCAGGGCTCCGGTAAAACCACGGCAGCTGTAAAGCTGGCCTACCTGCTCAAGAAGCAGGGCCGCTCGCCGCTGCTCGCCGCGTGCGACGTCTATCGTCCCGCCGCTGCCGACCAGCTGGCCACGCTCGGTGGCGAGATCGGCGTGCCGGTCTTCCGCGGTGACGGCGCGCACCCGGTTGACATTGCCAAGGGTGCCATCCAGGAGGCCGTCGACCACCTGCGCGATGTGGTCATCGTCGATACCGCCGGTCGTCTGCAGATTGATGAGCAGATGATGCAGGAGGCCGTGGACATCAAGAAGGCCGTCAAGCCCGATCAGGTGCTGATGGTCGTCGATGCCATGACCGGCCAGGATATCGTCAACGTCGTCTCGACCTTCGCCGAGCGCACCGACTTTGACGGCGTGATCATCTCCAAGCTCGACGGCGACGCCCGTGGCGGCGGCGCGCTTTCCGTGCGCCAGGTGACCGGCAAGCCCATCAAGTTCGTGAGCATGGGCGAGAAGCCCGATTCGCTGGAGCCGTTCTACCCCGACCGCATGGCCAAGCGCATCTTGGGCATGGGTGATGTTGTCGGCATTATCGAGAAGGCCCAGGAGGCCGCCGATGCCGAGCAGCTCGAGGCCGCCGAGCGCATGCTGCGCGAGGGCTTTACCATGAACGACATGCTCGACCAGATGAAGGCCGTCAAGAAGATGGGCGGCATGAAGGGCATTCTGGGCATGCTCCCCGGTGGCCAGCGTGCGCTCAACCAGATGGGTGGCAACCTGGACGAAGGCATCTTCGACAAGAACGAGGCCATCATCATGTCGATGACCAAGGAGGAGCGCCTTCGTCCCTCCATCATCAACGGTCAGCGTCGCGCCCGCATCGCCAAGGGCGCCGGCGTGACCCCCACTGAGGTCAATAGCCTTATGAAGCAGTGGGGCGAGATGAATAAGATGATGGGCCGCATGCGCTCGATGGCCAATCAGGCGCAGGCCGGCGGCAAGAAGGGCAAGAAGGGTAAGAAGGGCAAAAAGATGCGCATGCCCAATATTCCCGGTCTGGATGCCATGGGCCTGGGCGGCATGGGCGGACTTGGGACGGGCGGTCCTAAGTCCGATATGGATCTGCTGCGCCAGATGGAAGCGCAGATGCGCAATAAGAAATAGGGCTGTAATTCCAGCTTGATATGGCTAAGGCCACTCGGAAGCTACCGCGTGGCCTTTGTTGTTGGCTTTGATTGTT